>JARDZH010000072.1 GCA_029240955.1 Pseudomonas sp.
CCTGGTAGACAGCGAGATCACCGCAATCGGCAGCGCCAACCTCGACAACCGTTCGTTCCGGCTGAACTTCGAACTGATGCTGCTCACCGTCGACCCGGAGTTTTCCAGCCAAGTGGAAGCCATGTTGATGGCCGACTTTGCCTTGGCACGCGAGATCTCCCTGCAGGAAAGCCGAGAGACGCGCCGCCTGCACCAATTGGGCATGCGCGTAGCTCGGCTGATCTCACCCATTCTCTGACCCGGATCAGCGATACAGATCGGCACGGGTCAGCGGGAGTCCTGTGGAGCCATCTGCGTAGGGCTTAACGGCAAGGATCTGATGGAGGTTTATCCAGCCCCGTGAGAAGGCGTAGGCACAACCTGCCAGATACAGCCGCCAGATGCGCAGGGTCTGTGCGGACACTAACGTGGCCGCTTCATCGAGCCTCGACTCCAGCCGACTGCTCCATTGCTCCAGAGTCCGTGCATAGTGCGGACGCAGGCTTTCGACGTCGACGATCTCAAGACCCGCTTCGCTGATGTCAGCACTGATCATCGTCAAGTGCGGCAGCTCGCCATTGGGGAACACGTAACGATCGATGAACTCACCTGCTCCACGTCCGACCGGTCGACCGTCTGTGTACTTGGCCGTGATCCCGTGATTCATCACCAGACCGCCTTCACGAACGGCGCCGAACAGTCGTTGGGAATAAAGCGCCAGGTTGGCGTGCCCGACATGCTCGAACATACCGACGCTGACCACCTTGTCGAAGCGTCCGTCCTGAGGCAGGTCCCGGTAGTCCAGCAACTGAAGCTCCACCTGAGTTTGCAGACCCTGCTCTTCAACCCGCTGCCGCGCCAGATCAAGCTGTCTGCGGCTCAGCGTAATGCCGAACACCTTTACGCCGAATTCTCTTGCCGCATAACGCGCCAGCCCTCCCCAACCACAGCCGACGTCGAGCAGGTAATCGCCGGGTTGAAGCCGCAGCTTGCGACACAGGTGCTCGAACTTGTTCAGTTGCGCTTGCTCCAGAGACTCGTCGCCGCTCTTGAAGTAAGCGCAGGAATAAGCCATCTCCTGATCGAGCCATAGCTGATAGAACTCGTTGGACAAGTCGTAGTGGTAGGAAATGGACGCGGCGTCGGTGTCCTTGTCGTGATGCGTGCGGGACGGCAGAGCCGCGTCTTCTTCACTGACCAGCGCGTGGGTCAGCTCGTCGCAAACCCTGACGACTTCGCTGATCGAACCTTCCAGCTCAAGTCGGCCTTCTACAAACGCGCTGCCGAGCAGATCGAGACTCGGGTGGGTAAAATCCGAAACCAGCCTAGGATCTTTCACCACGATGGTGACGCTGGGAGCCGGTCCCAGATCCATCTGATGCCCGTTCCAGAGCTTGAGCCGCAACGGCAGTTTGAGATCCCGAAGGGCTGGTGGAAGCTGCGCGATCATGTGAGTAACCCCTTATCCAGAAGCTGGAAAAAAGGGTAGTCCAAAAGCGGATTCCATCAGGAACCGTCAGGCTGATGGCATGCTGGCAAACAAGATAGGGAATCGACAACGGGGAACGGCATAACCCACCGATTCAAGCCAACAACGTAGCCTGTATCTGGATCACCCTGAGTTGAAAGACTCCTATTTTGTAACAGAGTTCGTCGAACGACGTCCATGAAGATTGTCATCGCGCGCATCCGGACCAACGGAAGGCGCCGCAGCCCGGCAGCAAATGATTGCTGAATATTGCATCCGCCGGTGTGTGTTGAACCGCCGCAGAAAAGGCGCCAATGCTATCCCTCCAGCAGTCGCACGCGTGCAAGCCTTGCGGCATGCGGGTTCTAGCCCGACGGAAGTACTGTTCCAGAGCCGCCCTTCCCGGAATGAACCAGAAAATCCGTAGGATATAAGAGGCTGATCGCTGCTTTTTTTCAGGCTTTTTTCGAACCGCATCTCGTCTTTGTTATCTGTTGTGGGTAGTTTGCGTTCGGCAAGGAGTGGTTGGCGCGCATTTTTCTGTGCAGGACGCACAGCATTACTCAGAGGCTTCACCTTATGAATCGCAGGAATCTCCTGAAAGCGTCCATGGCGTTGGCGGCTTATAGCAGCGTGCCGGCCTCGGGGCTTTTCGCTGCGCGCGCACTTGCTGCGGCAGCCGACGGCGAAATCGAGCATTTCGACTTTGCAGCCTTGCAGGCGCATGCCAAGCAACTGGCGGGTCGAGGCTACGTAAGCACCAAGCAGGTGCTTCCGCCTGTGTTGGCGGACATGACACCGCAACAGTTCAACGCCATTCGCTACGACCCGGCTCATTCGCTGTGGAAAGACGTTCAAGGTCAGCTGGACGTTCACTTCTTCCATGTGGGCATGGGCTTCAAAACGCCGGTACGGATGTACAGCGTCGATCCAAAGAACAAGCAGGCGCGCGAAGTCCACTTCCGTCATGACTTGTTCAATTACGAGAAAAGCGGAATAGACAAGAACCTGGTCAAGGGCGATCTGGGTTTTGCCGGCTTCAAGCTGTTCAAGGCACCTGAAATCGCAATCAACGACATCGTGTCTTTTCTGGGTGCAAGTTACTTCCGCGCCGTCGACAGCAACAAGCAATACGGTCTGTCCGCGCGCGGCCTGGCAATCGACAGCTATGCCAAGCGTCAGGAAGAGTTTCCGGATTTCACCAAGTTCTGGTTCGAAACACCTGAGAAGAATGCCACCCGCTTCGTGGTCTACGCACTGCTCGACTCGCCAAGCGCAACCGGTGCCTACAAGTTCGATATCGACTGCCAGGCCGGTCAGGTCGTGATGGAGATCGACGCGCACGTCAACGCACGCGTCGACATCCAGCAGTTGGGCATTTCGCCGATGACCAGCATGTTCAGCTGCGGCACGCACGAACGTCACATGTGCGACACCATTCATCCTCAGATTCACGACTCCGATCGCCTGTCCATGTGGCGCGGCAACGGTGAGTGGATCTGCCGCCCGTTGAATAACCCGAAGAAACCTCAGTTCAGCGCCTTTTCCGATCAGGACCCCAAAGGGTTCGGTCTGGTCCAGAGCGACCACGAATTTTCGAGCTATCAGGACACGGTCGTCTGGTACAGCCGTCGTCCGAGCCTGTGGGTCGAGCCGACCACTCCTTGGGGCGAAGGTGAGGTCAGTCTGCTGGAGCTGCCGACCACCGGCGAGACCATGGACAACATTGTGGTCTTCTGGACACCTAAGAAACCGGTCAAAGCCGGTGACTCCCTGAACTATGGCTACAAGCTGTTCTGGAGCCCTCTGCCGCCTGTCAGGACCCCGCTGGCGCAGATCCATGCCACGCGGTCGGGTATGGGCGGCTTCCTGGAAGGCTGGGCCCCGGGCGAGCATTACCCCAAGACCTGGGCGCGCCGCTTCGCCGTGGACTTCCATGGCGGTGGTCTGGATCGCTTGCCTGAAGGCGTCGGTATCGAACCTGTGGTCAACGTCTCGCACGGCAAGGTTCAGGACTTCAACATTCTGGTGCTGCCGGACATCAAGGGCTACCGCGTTACCTTCGACTGGATACCGACCAGCGACTCGGTCGAGCCGGTGGAAATGCGCATGTTCATCCGCTCCCGCGACCGTACGCTGAGCGAAACCTGGCTGTACCAGTACTTCCCGCCTGCGCCGGACAAGCGCAAGTATCCCTGACAGGGACTGGTGATTGTTCCCTCCGCGTAGGGGGAACAATCACGCCCAACAACTAATTCTGTCGAAATAATTGACAGGTTACCCAACAGCGGCTGATATATCCCCAGTCACGCCGTTGCGAGCATTCGCTCCAGACCTCTCTCCCTATCCTGGCTCATCCCCGAATCGACTCATTTCGTGCAGTCGGTGGGCGGTAGCTTTGTCCGTTAGAAACCCCTGACGCTATTCAGAAGGCAGACATCATGGAGTTGAATCCTGCGAACAGTGGCGGCGAGAAATCGTCGATCATGTCTTTCGACAAGTCGACCGCAGCGTTATGGGTCGCGATTGGCCTGCTGGTGGTCGAGACTTTTTCCGGCGCGCTGCGCTTCTATTTCGACAAGGCAGGCCTCGGCCCGCTGCTTTACTTGCCCAAAGTCGGATGCGTGTTGCTGTTCGCTCTGGAACTGCTCACCTACAAAGCTGGCCGACTGTTCTGGGTATTCATAGTGGTATGGCTGCTTTCCGGTCTGCTCGCCATGCTGCATGGGGCCAGCCTGTCCAACCTGGCCTTCAGCCTGTTTGCGTTAAGCCCGCTGGTGTTTGGCGTGGTCTGCAGCCAGCACTTGCTCTACCGCAAAAAAGCGCTCTGCTGGGCGATGGGACTGTGTCTGGCGGCTTCGCTCGTGGGCCTGGCTCTGGACAAGTACAGCGTCGTGCCCTGGAAAGGTTACAGCTACCTGGTAGGCGAGACGCAGCTCAGCGCCAATACGTCCTGGAGCGCCGACGAGGAGGACCGGGTCGCAGGGTTCGCGCGCGTTTCCAACGTGCTCTCGATTCTGATCGCGCTCTACACCATTTACCTGCTCACGTTCATGCGTTCGACGCTGGCCAAAATCGTTCTGAGCGCGGTCGCGATGTATGCAATTGTGCTGACCACCAGTAAAGCGCCAGCCGCCGCCTTCGCGCTGACCATGGGTCTGCTGTTCATCCAGCGGATGACGTGGACCTGCCGGGTTCTATGTGTGGTCGTCGTCGCGTTCGGGTTGCTGCTGCCGGTACTGGGCCTGATGTACGACTTCGATATGCGCACGGTCAGCGAAGGCGGCAGTTCGCTCGCTTCGCTGTACGACCGCCTCAATAACACCTGGCCGCGACTCGTCGATGCCATGAACGTCAGAGGCTGGAGCGTCATGGGTGCCGGGTTCGGAATGGTCGGCAGCACCGTGGCGATCTTCCCGATGCCCGGCGGAGAGATTCTGCTGGGCGCCGACAACAGCGCGGTTTATCTGTGGGCCATGCTCGGCGTGGTCGGCGTGCTGCTATATGTGCTCCAAGTGCCCATGCTATTCAACCTGATCAATGACGAGTCGAAAATTGGACGCATGTTGCTGGCGAGCGGCTTCTGCTGGTGCCTCATCAGCTGGACCACGGACATGTTCGAAGTGGCGGTCGCGAATCTGTTCATCGGTCTGGCGATTGGTTACGTGATCGCGGCCCAGCGCCTCGAAGACACCTCGCAGGCCCGGCCCCGAGAATTGAAACTGAGCCCTCTTCCCGCTCCTGCCGCCTACTGAGGACCGCTCTATGAGTCTTCATTTATGCCGCGCACTGCGTATGGGTCTAGGACTGGGACTGGCGGTCAGCCTGACGTGCGGAGCGGCGATGGCCGCCGACTCGCCCTTTATTCTGGGCATATCCACCCACTTGATGAACTATGACCGGCCGCTCAAACAGCCGCTGAGTCTGGCGGCCGATGCAGGCTTCAATGCCGTCAAGGACGATGTGTTCTGGTCTACCGCCGAGCCCGCGCCCAATCGTCTGCGCATCAAACCGCAGTGGCGCAGTTACCTGGAAACGGCCAGCAGCCTGAACATGAGCCGGCTGGCGATTCTGGGTTACAGCACCTCTTATCACAAGAACGCCAAACCGCGGACCCCGGAGATCACCCGGGCATGGCTCAAATACGTCGATTACGTCAGCCGTCAGTTGGGCAACCGCGTCAACTTCTATGAGATCTGGAACGAGTGGGACCTTGAAGCGCCCAAGGATCGCCAACTGAGCCTGGACTACGTGAAGCTGGTGCAGCAAACCGCACCGGTCCTGCGCAAGAACACGCAGGGTCTTGCAGGCACGCCAGCGAAGATTCTGGCGGGTGCGGTGACGCCGGACGGAATGAGATTCGGCTTCGCAGACAGCCTGATCGAGAGCGGCGCGCTGGATCTGGTCGATGGCCTGTCCATTCACCCCTACGCCCACTGCGCCGCAGATGATGGCAATACCCCGGAAGCCTGGGTGAAGTGGCTGGCCGAGTACGAGCAGCATGTACGCACCAAAGCCGGTCGAGACGTTCCACTGTATCTGACCGAAATGGCATGGCCCAGCCATCAGGGTCCGTGCGGCAAAAGCGAAGTCACTCAAGCCCTGTACATGGCGAGGATCTTCTTCCTGGCGCGGACCGTGCCGAACGTAAAAGGCATGTGGTGGTACGACTTGTACAACGACGGTCCCGACCGCCATGACCAGGAACACAACTTCGGCCTGCTTCATGAAAATCTGTCACCAAAGCCTGCCTACACGATGATGAAGGCGATCGCCCCGATCGTGCGGGACTTCACCTACGACGCACAGGCGAGCGTTTTGTCAGACGGTCTTTATCAACTGCACTTTCAAAAAGGCACCGAGCGCGTTCTGGTCGCTTGGGCAATCGGCAAACCTCGTGATGAAAAGCTGGTCACCAACGCCGCAATGAGCGGTCCGTTACGACTGATCGACACCGCCAAGGCGGAGCAAGGACAGATCAACGGTGATCAGGTCTGGGACTGCCAAAGCGGCCAGTGTTCGGCCACCGTAAACCTGACCCGCTTTCCCAAGATCATCAGGCTGAACCCTTAAGCCACAGGCTCGACACGACAGATCCGGCGGTTTTGCAGTACCTGCCCCGATTGCTGTGCCTCTCTGAAAACCGTCCGACTCATCGAATGGGCATGCTCTTATGGATTTTCGAAAAGACATCAACGGATTGCGCGCAATCGCCGTCGTCGCGGTGCTGCTGTATCACTTTCAGCCAGCCTGGTTGCCCGGTGGTTTTGCCGGAGTGGACGTGTTCTTCGTGATCTCGGGCTTCCTCATCACCGGCATCATCATGCGCGGGCTCAAGGCGGGTACGTTCAGCCTTTCAGCGTTCTACAAATCCCGGGCACGGCGCATTATCCCGGCACTGGCCATGCTGTGCTTCGTACTGCTGGCGCTGGGCTGGTTCTACATGCTGCCACTGGATTACAGCGCGCTGGGCACTCATGTGGCCAGCAGCCTGGGGTTCGTCTCCAACTTCGTGTACTGGGGGGAAGCAGGCTACTTCACCGCCAACGCCCACGAAAAATGGTTACTGCACACTTGGTCATTGTCGGTCGAATGGCAGTTCTACCTGCTGTTCCCGATCACCTTGCTGATCCTCATCCGCTTCGTGTCGATCGCCTCGTTGCGCTGGTGGATTCTCGGCGGATGTCTGGCCGGGTTCGGATTCTGCGTGTTCGCCTCGTATCAATGGCCGGAGCCGTCGTTCTATCTGCTGCCCACCCGCGCCTGGGAGCTGCTGCTCGGCGGCGTTGCGTGTCTGTTCCCATGCCATCTGCGCCCACAAGCGCAGCGGCTGCTGGAGCTGGCCGGGCTTGCGCTAATATTGGCTGGCTTCGTCTTGCTGTCCGCACAGGATGTCTGGCCCGGGTATCTGGTGCTGCTGCCGGTTCTGGGCACATTCGCTGTCATCCTGGCTGCTCGCCAGGACTCGGTTCTGACCAGCAACCCGGTGTCGCAATGGACCGGCAAGTTGTCGTACTCGCTCTACCTCTGGCACTGGCCGGTCGTGGTTTTGATGAACTACGCGGGCTGGCTGGGCGAGACCGGCAATATTCTGCTCGGGATAGCAGCGGCGTTCGTGCTGGCGATTGCCTCTTATCGATTGGTCGAGAAACCCACTGGCAGCGCAAGGCAAGCGCATGGCTGGCAGTTTGCAACGCTCAG
>JARDZH010000073.1 GCA_029240955.1 Pseudomonas sp.
GTCGCACGCGAAGCGACCGCCCTCCACCACACCCCTCAGGCCGGCGACGACACCGCGAGTGCCGCCGCTGTGGTCGCCCAGGCGCGCGAAAGGCAGCAACAGCGCCAAGGCTGCGCAAACGCGTTTCTCGATCTGCCGGGCCTGCGCCAACATTGTGCATTATCGAGTGCCGATGAAAGCTGGCTGGAAACCGCCTGCGAACGACTGACGTTATCGCTAAGGGCTGCCCACCGCCTGCTTAAAGTCGCCCGGACGCTTGCGGATCTTGAGCATGTGGAAGCAATCCGTCGCGAGCATTTGGCGGAGGCGCTGCAGTATCGGCCGTCGAGTCAGTGAAGTTGGCTGCGTCCAAACGGAGAGCGGAATAATGGGTTGGTCAGGCAGAGGATGGATTCACCCGAGGCTAAGTTGCCGACTGTTCTGACGCCGTCGCGGGCAAGCGCGCTCCTACAGAACGATGCTTACCCGTAACGACACTCTTTCGGCTGGAGCCGTTACTCAACGAAAACGATCAACCTCGTTGCGCAATTGCGCCGCGAGCGAGTTGAGTTCTTCAGCGGTGATTGCCAGGTTGGAAACGACTTCGCGCTGTTCGCTGTTGGCCATGGCGATGCTCTGCAGGTTGCTGCTGAGCATGGTGGCGGTGCTGCTTTGTTCTTGGGTCGCGGTGGTGATCGCGGCGAATTGCAGGCCGGCGGAGCGGCTTTGTTCGTCGATCTGGGCCAGCGCTGCGGCAACCTTGGCGTTGCGTGACAGGCCTTCCTGCATCAGGACGTTGCCCTGCTGCATGGTGCTGATCGCGTTGCCGGTTTCCTGCTGAATGCTGGCGATCATGCCGGAGATTTCGTCGGTGGCCTGACGAGTACGCGAAGCCAGGCTGCGCACTTCATCGGCAACCACGGCAAACCCGCGGCCTTGCTCACCCGCGCGGGCAGCTTCGATGGCGGCGTTGAGCGCCAACAGGTTGGTCTGCTCGGCGATCGAGGTGATCACGCCGACGATGCTGCCGATCTCCTGCGAACGCTGACCCAGTGTGTCGATCACTGTAGCCGTGCTGTTCAGCGAGCTAGCGATCTGCTGCAGGGACGAAGAGGCTTCTTCCATCGACGTCCGGCCGATACGAGTCTGCTGAGCGTTCTCTTGAGCCAGACGTTCGGTATTGCCCATGTTGTCGGCGATGTTCATCGACGTGGAGCTGAACTCCTCAACTGCGCCAGCCATGCTGGTGATCTCACCGGACTGCTGCTCCATGCCTTCGTACGCACCGCCGGACATACCGGACAGCGCATGCGCACGGGTGCTGACTTCCTGAGCGGCCGAGCGGATCTGCGACACCATCGACGACAGCGCTTCGCCCATCTTGTTGAAGCTGCCGGCCAGCTGACCGATCTCATCCTGGCTAGTGACCTTCGAACGGACGCTCAGGTTGCCGGCGCCAAGCGCGTCGGCCTGCATAACCAGTTCGGACAAAGGTCGCAGTTTGCTGCGCAGCAGCCAGATAGCGCTACCTACCGCGATCAGCATCGCCAGGAGGCTGCCGATGGCCAGCTTGGTGCCGACGTTCCAGGTCACAGCGCTGATTTCCTCGTACGGCATGCTGGAAATCACCGTCCAGGGGCCGCCGCTGAAGGTTTGTCCAACGCTGTAAAACTCTTGCCCGTCTTCTTTCCAGAACAGGCCTTTGCCCGGCTGTTTGACGACTTCGGCAATCGCTTTGGCCGCATCAGCCGGAGATTTGACGCCCGCTGGTGCTACCAGCCAGTTGCCCTTGTCGTCCAGCAATGCCAGCGAACCGGTTTTGCCGATACGGAATTTCTTGAGGTTATCGAACTGGGTGTTCTGCGCGTCGGTGTAATCGAAGCCCACGAACAGCGCGGCGATGATGTTGCCGCTGGCGTCACGTACCGGTGAATACTGGGTCATGGCGTTGCGTTCGAACAGAATCGTCTTGCCGACATACTCCTGACCTGCCATCAGACGGCTATACGCCGGGCTCTGATGGTCCAGCGTAGTGCCAATGGCACGGCTGCCGTCCTGCTTTTTCACCGAGGTGCTGATACGCACGAAGTCGTCGCCACGGCGCACGAAGATCGTCGCAGTACCGGCCGTCAGGCGAGTGAATTCATCAACTTCGGTGAAGTCGTTGTTCAGCGCCTGGTCGCCCAGAAACAGACCTGGCGTCGGAGTGCCGGCCACAGTGAAGCTTTGGTCAGTCTGCAGACGCAGACCGGCTGAAAAGCGCTTTTCGAACAGACCGCTCAGGCGCTGCGTGCTGTCACGCAACGTGCTGTGAAAGGTATTGAGCTGGTCGGCGAGCAAACGAGCTTCACTGCTCATGTGCTCTTCGCGGATGACGAGGTTCGACGAATCCAGAGATCTAAGGGCAAACAGCGTACTGCCACTGATGACCACTGCCAAAATCACAGCCAAAGCAATACCGAGTTGCGTAGCAATTCGGGCACGGGGCTTGGACATAACGACTCCGAGCAGGATGGTTGGACTCAATAGATCCCGGGCGACCATCCAGCAAAATTATTTTAGTTAGGGGTGTTTACCGTCCTTGGACGAACGGCGCTTCGTCTCTTAGTTCGGCACGTAATGCGCATACTTGAGTACGGGGCGCGGACATTACCAAAAGATCACGACGAAGTGCAGTCAAAACGCCACTATTTAGCGCAAAAGTTCCACCTCCGGCAGTGTCATAGTTGTAACCTCATTTTGCAGAAAATCGCTGAGCCGTCTCAGACGCTCTGCACCCGGCCGGGTCTTGGGCCAGACGAGGTAATAGTTCTCGCCGCTGAACACCGCGGTACGCCAGGGCAGACTCAAACGGCCCTGCGCCACATCTTCGGCAACCATCAGCAGATCGCCCATGGAAACTCCATACCCGCGCGCCGCGGCGATCATGCCCAGCTCCAGCGTGTCGAAGACCTGACCACCCTTCAGAGACACTTCGCCAGCCAGCCCCATGCGCTCAAGCCATCTGCGCCAGTCCCGCCGATCCGGCGTCGGGTGCAGCAGCTCCGCTCGCGCCAGACGCTCTACATTCCAGGGCGCTTCTTGCAGCAGCGCCGGGGCACCTACCGGAATCAGCCATTCTGGAAACAGCAACGTGGCCTCCCAGTCTGGCGGGAAATGACCACGGCTGAGCAGGATGGCGCAGTCGAAAGGTTCTTGAGCGAAGTCCACCGAGTCGATGTCCATCCAGGCGCTGGTGAGCTGCACTTCATTGCCAGCTTGCAGGTGACGAAAACGACTGAGCCGCGCCAACAGCCAGCGCATGGTCAGAGTCGACGGCGCTTTCATGCGCAGGATGCCTTCTTCGGCCATGACCGTGGTGCAGGCCCGCTCCAGAGCCAGAAAGCCATCGCGGACGCCGGGCAGCAATGCGCGTGCTGTTTCGGTCAATTGCAGGTTGCGGCCGTTGCGCTGGAACAGTCGGCAGGCGAAATGATCTTCGAGCGTGCGGATATGGCGGCTGACCGCACTCTGCGTAATCGACAACTCCTGCGCAGCTCGGGTGAAGGACGCGTGCCGGGCGGCGGCCTCGAAGGCGCGAAGTGCATATAAAGGCGGGAGGCTGCGAGGCATTTCTGGACTTCCTGTCGCGGAAAGTCGCTACTGTACGACAAAGCCCTCAGCATGAGTATTAGTCATGCTTGTGATCGGATTTATCGCTTTGTGCTACCGGTTCTAAATACCGAGAATATGCGGCTATTCCGTCATTCAAGCCGTAGAGCGCAACGTCATGCAGCAACCCGCCGTCAAAGAACTCTGGATCATCCTGCGCTTGGCCGGGCCGCTGATTGCATCGCAAGTGGCGCATGCGCTCATGGTGTTCACCGATACAGTGATGATGGGCAAGATCGGTCCGGAAGCGCTTGCCGGTGGCGGATTGGGCGCGGCGACCTACAGCTTTGTCTCGTTTTTCTGCGTGGGCGTCATGGCTGCGGTTGGTACTCTGGTGTCCATCCGGCATGGTGCAGGTGACGTCGAGGGCGCGACGCGCCTGACCCAGGCCGGGTTGTGGCTGGCCTGGGGCATGGCGCTGATCGCCGCTTTGCTGTTGTGGAACCTTGAACCGTTGCTGCTTCGCTTCGGGCAGACCGAGGCCAACGTACACATGGCCGCCCAGTTCCTGACGACGCTGCCCTTGGCATTGCCGGGTCTGTTGAGCTTCATGGCTCTGCGTGGTTTTACCAGCGCTCTGGGGCGCGCCCGGCCGGTCATGATCATCAGCCTGATCGGCGCAGCCGCCAACTACGGACTCAATTACGCACTCATCCACAACTGGCTGGGCCTGCCCAATCTCGGCCTGATGGGCATCGGACTGGTAACCGCCATCGTCACCAACGGCATGGCGCTTGCGCTGGCCCTGCACATTCGCCGGAACAAGGCTTACGCGGCGTACCCGATTCATCAGGGTCTTCGTCGCCCTTCGCGGAGTCATCTGGCGGAACTGTGGCGGCTGGGTCTGCCGATCGGCGGGACCTACGCCGTCGAGGTGGGCCTTTTCACGTTTGCCG
The DNA here is from genome assembly GCA_029240955.1 of Pseudomonas sp. The sequence continues at coordinate 4,527 of JARDZH010000073.1, forward strand.
CGTTCTGCATGGGCGCGATGGGGAGTACCCAGATGGCGGCGCATCAGATCGCGATCCAGTCGGTGTCGATGGCATTCATGATTCCGGTCGGGATTTCCTATGCGGTAACCATGCGCATCGGCCAGCATTACGGTGCCGGCAACGCGCCAATGGTGCGCACGGCGGGCCGGGTCGGGATCGGATTTGGCGGCGCGGTGATGCTGGCTTTCGGCTTGCTGTTCTGGCTGGCGCCGCATCAGATCATCGGTCTGTTTCTCGACATCAACGACCCCGAGTTCAGCGAAATCGTGATTCTTGCTGTGAAACTGCTGGCCGTTGCCGCCTGGTTCGAACTGTTCGACGGCATGCAGACCATTGCGATGGGCGCGATTCGCGGTTTGAAGGACGCCAAGACCACGTTCTTCATCGGCCTGGGTTGTTACTGGCTGATCTCCGCCCCTGCCGCCTGGCTGCTGGGTTTTTCTGCGGACATGGGGGCTTCGGGTGTCTGGTGGGGTTTGGCGTTGGGACTGTTCTGCGCGGCGCTCGCGCTGACATCGGCCTTCGAGTACAAGACCCGGCGCCTGCTCAGGCGCACGCCCATTGGAGACGCGCTGCCTGAGTGACGTCTCTTGCGGTCAGTTGGCCTGTGCCAGCTCGCCGTCCACACTCAGGTAGGCGATCAGTTCCGACAGCGGCAGCGGTCTGCTGATCAGATAACCCTGGACCTGGTTGCAGCCGAAACTGCGCAACAGATCCAGCTGTTCGGCGGTTTCCACGCCTTCAGCAACTGCTTCCAGATTGAGGTTGTGCGCCAGATTGATCATCGCGTGCACCAGCTTGCGGTTCTCGCTGCGCTGTTCCATCTCGCCGACAAAGCTCTTGTCGATCTTGAGCAGCGTGATGGGCAGGCTGTTGAGGTGCATGAAAGACGAGAACCCGGTGCCGAAATCGTCCAGCGAGAAGCGCACGCCCAGGCGTCCGAGCGCGTCCATGGTCTGACGGACCTGGTCGCTGCGGCGCATCACGGCTGTTTCAGTGAGTTCGAACTCCAGCCAGCGCGCGTCGACTGCATGTTCGACGATCAGCCGGTTGAGCGTCGCCAATAGCTGGCTGTCCTGAAATTGCCGGAACGACAGGTTGATCGCCATGTGCAGCGGCGCGAAGCCTTGCTCGCGCAACGCTTGCATGTCCCGAAGCGCACGGTAGATGACCCAGTAACCCAAAGGCACGATCAAGCCGCTCTGTTCAGCCAATGGCACGAACTCGCCGGGCGGCAACAATCCGCGTTCGGGATGCCGCCAGCGCACCAGCGCTTCCAGACCTACAATGCGTCCGCTGTTCATACACAGGCGCGGCTGGTAATGCAGCTCCAGTTCATCGCGGCGCAACGCACGGCGCAGCTCGCCTTCCAGATCTGCGAGGCTGCGCGCGTTACGGCTGATGCGCTTGTCGAATACATGGAAGGTGCAGCCTTGGGTGCTCTTGGCCTGACGCATCGCGATATGCGCGTGCCACATAAGTGGATCGGCGCCGCCATCTTCGTAAGCCTGCGCGAGTCCCAGGCTGCAACCGATCAGCAGACTTTCGCCATCGATCCAGTACGGCTCGGACAGGGCGTCGGTGATGTGCTCGGCCAGTTGCGCGGCACGCCCTGGCGCATCGCGGGTATCGATCAGCAAGGCGAATTCGTCGCCACCCAGACGGGCAATATGATCGCTGGTAGCCATCTGGCTCTTGAGTCGGGCGACCACCTGCAGGATCAGCCTGTCGCCGGCCTGATGGCCCAGCGCGTCGTTGGTACGACGGAAGTTGTCGAGATCCAGATGACCGAGTGCAAAATGCGGACCTTCGGCCAGGCGAGACGCCAGCAGCGCGTGAAAGCCCTGTCGATTGACGATGCCTGTCAGTGGGTCCTGACCGGCCAGCCGCCGCAGCGCGTCCTCCAGCAACCCTCGTTCCAGAACATGCCGCAGGCACCGACGCAGGTTGTCGGGGCTCAGTGCATCGCGTACCAGCCAGTCGCTGACCGCATTCGGGCTGACCAGCGGTTCGCTTTCCAGAAGCAGCACGGCCGGCATCGGGCAGCTGCCTTTGGCGGGCAGCAGGTCCGGGGTCGCCAGCAACACGCAATTGCGGTCCTTCCCATACAGGGCGCTCAGATTTTGCCGGTCAGCGTTGTGCAGCAGCGTGATCTCGGCATCTGAAGAACCGAGGCACTCATTCAATAGCGACAGCCATGCTGGTTCTTCTGCCAGCAGTAGCAACCGCAAGGTTTCGACAGGCCTGGTCAATCTAACTCCCTAAATGCAAAGGAAAAAACCGATGGCCACACCCAAGTGAGGTGTACGCAAATTCGTGCCGCTGGCAAATGTAACAAAACTGGCGGATTTAGATAGCCGTTCCTACATCGACTATCGGTGACGATCGCGGCTGCACAAAGTTGCAGGCCTGTTAAAATGCCCGCCCATTTCGCTATACGACTCCCCTATCGTCATGTCCCGACTCAATCCTCGGCAGCAGGAAGCCGTGAACTATGTCGGCGGCCCTCTTTTGGTGCTCGCCGGTGCCGGTTCCGGCAAGACCAGCGTGATCACCCGCAAGATCGCTCATCTGATCCAGAACTGCGGCATTCGTGCCCAATATATCGTGGCCATGACCTTTACCAACAAGGCGGCACGCGAGATGAAGGAGCGCGTCGGTACGTTGCTCAGAGGCGGCGAAGGCCGCGGTCTGACCGTTTCGACCTTCCACAATCTGGGTCTGAACATCATTCGCAAGGAACATGCCCGACTGGGCTACAAGCCGGGCTTTTCGATCTTTGACGAAACTGACGTCAAGGCGCTGATGACCGACATCATGCAGAAGGAATACTCGGGCGACGACGGCGTCGACGAAATGAAGAACATGATCGGCGCCTGGAAGAACGACCTGATTCTTCCTGACGAGGCGCTGGCCAACGCCCGCAACCCCAAGGAACAGACCGCCGCCATCGTCTACACCCACTACCAGCGCACGCTCAAGGCGTACAACGCGGTGGACTTCGACGACCTGATCCTGTTGCCCGTGAAACTGTTCCAGGAACACGCCGACATCCTGGAGAA
>JARDZH010000074.1 GCA_029240955.1 Pseudomonas sp.
CCGAACAAGACCGCTTCGCGCAACCTGACCGCCACCGACGTGGTCAACGCGATTCGTGAACAGAACCGTCAGGTCGCCGCCGGCCAGCTGGGCGCTCCGCCCTCGCCCAGCGCGACCAGTTTCCAGATGTCGATCAACACTCAGGGCCGCCTGGTCAGCGAGGAAGAATTCGAGAACGTCGTGATCCGCTCAGGCGCCGACGGTGAAATCACCCGCCTCAAGGACGTCGCCCGCGTAGAGCTGGGCTCCAATCAGTACGCCTTGCGCTCGCTGCTGAACAACAAGCCTGCGGTAGCGATCCCGATCTTCCAGCGCCCCGGCTCCAACGCCATCGACATCTCCAACGATGTGCGGGCGAAGATGGCCGAGCTGAAAAAGAACTTCCCTCAGGGCATGGACTACAGCATCGTTTATGACCCGACGATCTTCGTGCGCGGCTCCATCGAAGCGGTGATTCACACCCTGTTCGAAGCACTGATTCTGGTGGTGCTGGTCGTGATCCTGTTCCTGCAGACCTGGCGCGCCTCGATCATTCCGCTGGTGGCGGTTCCGGTCTCGCTGATCGGTACGTTCGCGGTGATGCACATGTTCGGCTTCTCGCTCAACGCCCTGTCGCTGTTCGGGCTGGTGCTGGCGATCGGGATCGTGGTCGACGATGCGATCGTGGTGGTCGAGAACGTCGAGCGCAACATCGAACTGGGGCTCGATCCGGTGGCGGCAACGCACAAAGCCATGGCCGAAGTGACCGGGCCGATCATCGCCACGGCGCTGGTGCTGTGCGCGGTGTTCGTCCCCGCTGCGTTCATCTCCGGGTTGACCGGTCAGTTCTACAAGCAGTTCGCCTTGACCATCGCCATCTCGACCGTGATTTCGGCGTTCAACTCGCTGACCCTGTCCCCGGCGCTGGCCGCCGTGCTGCTCAAAGGTCACGACGCGCCGAAGGATCGCTTCTCGCGCCTCCTTGACCGTCTGCTGGGTGGCTGGCTGTTCCGTCCGTTCAACCGTTTCTTCGAGAAAGCCAGCCACGGTTACGTCGGCACCGTTGCGCGTGTCATCCGCCGCAGCGGCGTTGCGTTGCTGGTGTACGCCGGCCTGATGGTGCTGACCTGGATGGGCTTTTCGAGCACGCCAACCGGTTTCGTGCCGAGTCAGGACAAGCAGTATCTGGTCGCCTTCGCCCAGCTGCCGGACGCCGCCAGCCTCGACCGTACCGAAGACGTGATCAAACGCATGTCGGACCTGGCGCTCAAGCAACCGGGCGTGGAGAACGCGATCGCTTTCCCGGGCCTGTCGATCAACGGTTTCACCAACAGCCCCAACAACGGCGTGGTGTTCGTGGCGCTCAAGCCATTCGAAGAGCGCAAGGACCCGAGCCAGTCGGCCAATGCCATCGCCGGCGCGCTGAACGGTCAGTTCGCCTCGATCCAGGAAGCCTACATGGCGATCTTCCCGCCACCACCGGTTCAGGGTCTGGGCACCATCGGCGGCTTCCGCCTGCAGATCGAGGACCGTGGCAACCTGGGTTACGACGAGCTGTACAAGGAAACCCAGAACATCATCGCCAAGAGCCGCAGCGTGCCTGAGCTTGCCGGGCTGTTCACCAGCTACACAGTCAATGTGCCGCAGGTGGATGCTGCCATCGACCGTGAGAAAGCCAAGACCCACGGCGTTGCGATCAGCGACATCTTCGACACGCTGCAGGTTTATCTGGGCTCGCTGTACGCCAACGACTTCAACCGCTTCGGCCGCACCTATCAGGTCAACGTCCAGGCAGAACAACAGTTCCGTCAGGGCGCCGATCAGATCGGCCAGTTGAAAGTGCGCAACAACCTGGGCGAGATGATTCCGCTGGCGACCTTCGTCAAGGTCAGCGACACCGCGGGCCCGGATCGCGTGATGCACTACAACGGCTTCATCACGGCTGAAATCAACGGTGCAGCGGCTCCGGGCTACAGCTCCGGTCAGGCCGAGGCCGCGGTCGAAAAACTGCTCAACGCCGAGCTGCCCAACGGCATGACGTTCGAATGGACCGACCTGACCTATCAACAGATCCTGTCGGGCAATACCGCGCTGTTTGTGTTCCCGCTGTGCGTGCTGCTGGCCTTCCTGGTACTGGCTGCCCAGTACGAGAGCTGGAGCCTGCCGCTGGCGGTGATCCTGATCGTACCGATGACGCTGCTGTCGGCCATCGCCGGTGTGATCATTGCCGGGAGCGACAACAACATCTTTACCCAGATCGGCCTGATCGTACTGGTGGGCCTGGCGTGCAAGAACGCGATCCTGATCGTCGAGTTCGCCAAGGACAAGCAGCTCGAAGGCATGAGCCCGCTGGATGCGGTGCTGGAAGCCTGCCGCCTGCGTCTGCGGCCGATCCTGATGACCTCGTTCGCGTTCATCATGGGTGTCGTGCCACTGGTGATCTCCAGCGGTGCCGGTGCGGAAATGCGTCATGCGATGGGTGTGGCGGTGTTCTCCGGGATGCTCGGCGTGACCTTCTTCGGGCTGCTGCTGACGCCGGTGTTCTATGTCCTGATTCGTAACTTCGTCGAGCGTCAGGAGGCCCGCAAGGCCGCCCGGGCGCAGAAATTGAACACGCTGTCCGCGGAGATGCATTAATGAGCGCGCTGAAACTTTTCGCTCCCAGCCTGCTGGTTCTGGCACTGGCCGCCTGTGCGGTCGGCCCGGATTACAGGGCGCCTGAGACGGCTCCGGCGGCCCTGAGTGCAGCGAGCCACGGCAACTACGATCGCAGCAAGCTCGACGCGCTGTGGTGGCACCAGTTCGAAGATCCGACCCTGGACGCGCTGGTGTCCAGGTCGCTCGATGGCAACCGCGACCTGCGGGTCGCCTTCGCCCGGCTGAAATCGGCGCGAGCCATCCGCGACGACGTCAGCAATGACGCCATGCCGGTGGTGACAGCTCGTGCCAGCAGCGACCTGGGCAAAGGTCAGCAACCCGGCGTGACCGACCGCCGCGTCAACAGCGAACGCTACGACCTGGGTCTGGACATGGCCTGGGAGCTTGACCTGTTCGGCCGGATTCAGCGCCAGCTGGAAGCCAGCGACGCAGACATGGAGGTTGCCGAAGCAGACCTGTACAACCTGCAGGTCACGTTGATTGCCGAAGTGGTCGACGCCTATGGCCAGCTGCGCGGCGCACAGCTGCGTGAAGCCATCGCCCGGGACAACCTGAAGAACCAGCAGAACTCCCAGAACGTCACCACGCAGTTGCGTGACGCTGGGGTGGGGAATGAACTGGACGTGGTGCGCGCCGATGCGCGTCTCGCAGCAGTCGAAGCCAGCGTGCCGCAGTTGCAGGCCGAGCAGGTGCGTCAGCGCAACCGGATCGCCACCCTGTTGGGCGAGCGCCCGGACAAGCTGAGCGTCGACCTGAGCCCGAGCAAACTGCCGGCGATTACCAAGGCCTTGCCGATTGGCGATCCGACCCAGGTCCTGCGCAATCGTCCCGACGTGCGCTCGGCCGAGCGTCAACTGGCAGCTGCAACCGCCAGGATCGGTGTCGCGACCGCAGACCTCTTCCCGCGCGTCAGCCTCAGCGGATTCCTCGGCTTCACCACTGGCCGCGGCTCGCAGATTGGGTCGTCCGCCGCCAAGGCCTGGGCACTCGGCCCGAGCATCACCTGGGCGGCGTTCGACCTGGGCAGTGTGCGGGCGCAGATTCGCAGCGCCGACGCCGACGCCGAAGGCGCTCTGGCCAACTACGAGCAGCAGGTCTTGCTGGCGCTGGAAGAATCGGAAAACGCGTTCAGCGACTACGACAAGCGCCAGCAACGACTGCTTTCGTTGATGCGCCAGAGCGAATCCAGTCGTGCGGCGGCGAGACTGGCGTCGGTGCAGTACCGCGAAGGCACGGCGGATTTCCTCGTGCTGCTGGATGCCGAACGCGAGCGACTCGCGGCGGAGGACACTCAGGCTCAGGCGGAGATCGACCTGTACCGCGGCATCGTCGCCATCTACAAGGCACTCGGCGGCGGCTGGCAGCCTCAGGCCTGACGCCACAGGCCTTGACCGCATCAACCTGAACCCGCGCTTCTCTGGAGCGCGGGTTTTTGCGTTTGGCGGTGGTCACACGATTGACGTTTGACAGAGAGCCGTCGCAGCACCGAAGCTGCACGTCGTCGAGAAATGGATTCTGATATGCCCCGATTGCCGTTGCAGGGCGCTTCGCCTTCATCCTCAACCCATCGCCGCAGGCTGGTCGCGTTTGCCGTCGTCGCCTTGTCTGTGCTGCTTGCCCTGCTGGTCTGGTCATGGCGTGACACGCCGTCCAGCGTTCCGAGCAAACCCAGCCACAGTTACGCGCAGGCGCTCAAGCTGGCTCACGACGGCAAACCCGGTGCAGCGCGCGTGTTGTATCAGCAACTGGCGCGCACCGATCTGTCCGACGCCCGCCGCGTGGCGCTGTTGGCCGAACTGCATAATTACCCAAGCCCGCAGGCGCTCAAACTGCTCGACGCGCATCTGGCCAGCGGCTCGCCGGTCGTGCGCCAGGCGGCCATCGAGACCAGCACGCAGTTGGTGAGTGCGGGGCAGCGGAGCCTGTTGCTCGGTCCGTTGCTGGAAGATCCTGATCAAGCCGTGCGGTTCAGCGCCACCAGCGCCCTGCTCGGGCTCTCGCCCGATGAGCTGGGCCTGTATTTCGCCGTTCAGCAGGAAAGCGCCGAGGCCTACCGCGAATACCTTGAAGGTCAGCCCGCCACGGCTGCAAATCAGTTGCAGTTGGCCCGGCTGTGCCTGCAGATCGGCGACAGCGACCGGGCGCTCGCGGCGCTTCAGCGGGCGATCAGCCTTGAACCTGACAACGTAGAAGCCGCGCTGGCGCACATCGAACTGCTGGATCGCAAGGGCCAGGCCGATCAGGCGCGAACCCTGTTTGCCCGGTTGCTGGAGCGCAATCCAGACTCGGCCCGGCTGCAACATGCACTCGGCAGCTGGCTGCTCGAACATGATCAGGGTGAATACGCACTGCTGAGCCTGGCGAAGGCTTCGGAACTTGCGCCGACCAACGCTGATTACCGCTACGACCTGGCCGTCGCACTCCATGATCTGGATCAACTGGAGCCGGCGCAGAAGCAGTTGATGCAGATCCTCCAGGATCAGCCTGCCAATCGGCGAGCGCGAGTCCAGCTGATCCAGTACTGGAAGGAAACCGGCCAGCTGCAGAACGTTCAGGTTCTGCTGGCTGAACTGGAACAGCAGAACCCCGACGACCCGGCGTTGCAACAAGGCCTTTGATCGCGAGAGCGTCGCAGACTGGCAGTAGTGCTGCGCCACGTGCGGGGGATGAGCGTGTGCGATACCTGATTTCGGAAATAACTTACAACCTCCTTCATCAGATAAGACAAACCGCCTCACAAAGTAGTGATCAATCGGCTACTTTCATATATCAATTTCAAGAAGACTATTTTCTCTGACGAAAAAAACGTGCATCATTTACGCGCTACTGATTAATAACTACCCATTATCTTCTGCGGTACTGGCTGGAACGTTAAGTTTCATCATTGACATCGCTGGGGGCTGGGTAGGTACGAACGAACGCACAAGCCGAATCGTTATACCGGGTTGTCGCTCAACCGGGCCGGTAACGGCCACTACACTGTCGGAGTATGTTATTTGTCCAGACTTGCCGAGTTTCGCGCAGCAGAAAAAGCCCTTCAGGAACAGCTGGCACAGCTGGAAACGTTGAAGAACGACGCCGGGCTGAAGAAAGAGATCGAGTTCGAGCAGAAGCTGCAGGATTTGATGGGCAGCTATGGCAAGAGCCTGCGCGACATCATCGCTATCCTCGACCCGGTCAGCAGCTCTACCCTGATCGCACCGGCCGGCCCCAAGCGCCGTCGCGCGCGCGTCGTCAAGGTCTATCAGAATCCGCACACCGGCGAACTGATCGAGACCAAAGGCGGCAACCACCGCGGCCTGAAGGCCTGGAAAGAGCAATACGGTGTAGACACTGTCGACTCCTGGCTGCGCGCCTGATCGTTATAGTGAAACCCGAAGCCCTGCACTCGCAGGGCTTTTTTTATGCGCGCAGTTGAACATCACTGCACGCAGTACCGCCCCCGATCTTATTGCGCCTGCCGAAGCGGTACGGCTTTGCGCTATGCGCTGTTCATACCCGTCCTGTATATAACGCGGCGCGCCGAAAACATGTTGGAATACTGACGCCAATAAACTTTCGCGAAAGTCCCGCCACTTGTTCCGACGTGCATCGTATCTATCGCAACCACCCCAAACGTAAAGCGCGCCTGACAAATGAATTTTGTTTAATGCAGGAAATTTCCTAACAGGCTGCCAGAACGCTCCTGTAATAGCCCGACGAACGTCGTTGAGCTTCACAGATTTTTCACATGATTTCTTACATGATGAAGACCGCTAAAGGAATAGCGCCCCAATGCCCGCTTCGGCGGGCTTCTTTTTGCCTGCAGAAACCCCGCTTTACGGAGCGCGCTCCAGCTTGAGCGTGTCCCGTATCCGCAGCGCCTCATCCTTGTTGGCGGCATAGCCGTCGGCAGACCCCGCATAAGACAACGACCACGCCTGCTCCTTGCTTGCCGCCGCCACCAGCGTCTGCGTGAGGACGTGCACGCCGTTCTGCGTGATGGTGCACGTCGTCTCCAGCGCCGGCACGGTGCTGAGCCGCGTCTCGCGCACGTGAGTGCAGGCGCTTTGCAGACCGCTGCGGGCGAAGTTGACCTGGATCGCTTTGCGCATTTCCAGCAATACGCCCTGAACATTGACCTCATGCCCCGGCTCAAGGCGCGTCTGGGTCAGCTCCATGACCATTGCAGGGTTACCCGCCTGATCGTTCTTGACCGCGCGTTGCCTGATCTGTCCGGAAGCCTGCGCAGGCGCATTATCCAGCGCTTCGACTGTCCAGCCAGCAGGCCAGGCGATCCCTGGTTCATCGGCGTGAACGGAGAAGGCCGGCATCAGCAGGAACAGGCCAAGCAAGGCGAATGGGCGGCGTATACAGGTCATGGTCGATGGCATCGGAAACGGGCTACGAAGTCTGAGGCCCCTGCCCGGCTCGATCAAGCGATCGATGTGCCTGCTGCGTGTATCAGCGTTTGGCACCTGCGCTCAGGTTCCGTATCATTTAGACATACCTGAACACTCGTTGGAGAGACTCATGAGCTTGCAAGCACTCAACACATTTCCCGGCGTAACCGCCGAGCCAGAGGCTGCGACCCAACAGTTCGTGTTCAACCACACGATGCTGCGCGTCAAGGACATCACCGCTTCTCTGGATTTCTACACCCGCGTGCTGGGCTTCAGCCTGGTCGAGAAACGCGACTTCCCGGAAGCCGAATTCAGCCTGTACTTTCTGGCGCTGGTCGAGAAGTCGCAGATTCCGGAAGACGACGCTGCGCGCAATGTATGGATGAAGTCGATCCCGGGCATCCTGGAACTGACGCACAACCATGGCACTGAAAAAGACGCTGATTTCGCTTACCACGACGGCAACAGCGACCCGCGCGGCTTCGGTCACATCTGCGTATCGGTACCGGACGTGCATGCTGCGTGCGAGCGTTTCGAGAAATTGGGCGTGACGTTCCAGAAGCGCCTGTTGGACG
>JARDZH010000075.1 GCA_029240955.1 Pseudomonas sp.
GAACGCAGGGTCTGCAATTGTTCGGACTGCTGCTGGTGTTGTTCCTTGAGCCGCTGAGCCTCGCGCACGGCGGTGCGGAAGTCCTTGGCCAGCGCCTTGGTCGGAACGCCCGTGGCGGCAAACTGTTGGCTGAGCGCCCGCACTTTCTCGCGGGCTGAGGTGAGGGCGGTTTCGGTCTGCTCAGCGGCGGCGCGTTGGGTGCGCCAGGCGCTGACGTCTTTCTGCTGAGCGTTGAGTTCCTTGAGGCGGTCGCGCGCGTCCTTGAGTGCGCGGGCAGCGCCAATGCTGCCCTTGTCGATGGCCTTCAGGGGACCGCTCGCCCGGTCAATCGCGTTGAGCAGTACCTGAAGTTTTAAATCATTGGCCATCGGTGGAACTCCGCACTCTGGCGCGCTCACGCCAGTCCATCAGTTCTTGCAGGCCCAACTGGTCCATATCAGCCGGCGCCCAGTGAAAGACCACGGCCAAATCGGCCATGGCGTCCTCTACGCAACGAGGGAGGCGTCCGTCTTCACCGACCTCTGCAACAAAAAATGCGCAACCTTGTTGCCGCAGGCGAGCAGATCGGCCGGGTCCATGCCGGCGGCTTCGGTGGCGGTGATGCTCGGCGAGGTGATGCGCGGCAGCACCTTCAGCAGGGCGGCAACGTCGAGGTTCAGCAGATCCACCAGGTGCACCCCGCGCAGTTCGCCGGATGATGGTTTGCGCAGGGTGAGGCTGGTCATGTAGGACTTGCCGCGAACGATAGGCGTGTCGAGGTTGATCGTGTTGTCATCTACTGCCGGGAGAACTTCGGTATTGGTGTCTTCGGTGTTCATGTGTTGCTCCAGGTAATGGTTTTAGTAAGGAGTTCAAAGGCCGATGGCGGAACGCTGTTTCTCCAGCATGTCCACGCCGTTGACCTTCTCGATGAAGTTGAGCAAGTCAATCTCGATGATGTCTTCGTTGTCGACGATCAGCTTGTAGTAGCTGCAAGTCGTGGTGATGCTGTGTTCGGTGTCTTCACCGGGCGCCGCGTCGCCCATCTCGATGGTTTCGTGACGGCCACGCACGATGATTTCCACGGCGCTGATTTCGCCGGTGTCGTCCTGCTGGAAAGAGCCGGCAAAGCGCAGCTGCACGCCGGACGCGTTGACACTGCCGAACTGCCGAAGCGCGATCAGATCCAGCCCGCCGGTTTTCCATTCGAACTGGATGCCATCATCGGAGAAGCCGAGGTCAGCCTTGACCGGGCCGTTCATGCCGCCGCCGCGATAGCTTTCCATCTTGCGACCGAGCGGCGGCGGAGTGACGCTTTTGGCAATGCCCTGGTAGGTGTTGCCGTCATTGAACAGGTTCATGTTTTTGAGTTTGCGAGGCATGGCCATGGGGTTGGTCTCCGGGGTACGGACTCCCCCGCAGGGGAGCGCCGATTCAGGCGTTCACTTTGCTGGCGAACTGGATCAGGTAGCGGTCGGTGATGCGCTGGCGAAGGGTCAGGTCTTCCAGCGGCGGCACGGGCGTGTAGTCGTAATCGAGGTAGAGTTTGCCGGCCTTGAGCGTGTCCTTGTCGTTGATGTCCTCTGGATACCAGCAGTCGCCGCCGATCAGGTAGCCGCGGCCGACCATTTCGCGAAACTTGGCTTTGATGCTCTCGATCATGTCGCGCACCAGGGACGGGTGCATGGGCCTGTCTACGGCCCACATCTGCGCTTCGGCCATGGTGTCAGCGAGGATCTGCGCGGTGCGGGTGTAGTTCTCGAAAGCGAACAGCGGATCGTCGCTGCATGTGCGGCTACCCCAGAAGCGAAAACCACCTTCGTTGATCAGGGTGGTGACTTCGTTGCCGTTGAGGTAGTTGGCATCGGTGGCCGGGTTTTGCAGATCCCAGAACACGTCGGCGCTGATGCCGGTAACGCCGTTGACCGCGACGTTGGACAGGGTTTTGTGCCAGCCCACTTCCTGATCGATCTTGGCGCGAAGACCGAGGGCACGGGCGACAGCCGAGGCTTTCACCGTGGCGCTGGTGACGGTGTCCCAGTTCTGGAAGTCCGGCCAGATCACCATCACTTCGCGGGCGCCGAAGTTCTCGCGATAGGCGACAGCTTCTTCCTTGGTTTTGCAGTCCCAGGCGCTGACATAACTGAAGGCGCGTAGTTGTTGGGCAATGCTCGCCAGAGCGGTGGCCACCGGTTGGCTGTCGAGGCCTGGCACGCCGAGGATGCGCGGCACCATACCGACTTTGGTCTTTGCGGCGAGCAACGCTTTCATGCCGGTGTATTTGCCATCGGCGGTGGTGGTCCCGATCAACGCGCTGGCCGTTTCCGCCTCGGTGGCGCCTGCCTTGACGCGCACGACGATGGTGTAGGGCTTGGTCTGGTCAGCGATGGCTTGCAGGCTGGCGGCGAGGGTGCCGGTGGTACCGGCTTTGCCGACGGCGGTCTGCACGTTGGTGAGCAGCACCGGGGTGTCGAGGGGGAAGACGGTAGCGTCGGCATCGTCGGCCGTGCAGACCATGCCGATGACGGCGGTGGGGATGGTGCGAATGGGGCGGGTGCCGTCGTTGAGTTCGAGCACCCGCACGCCGTGAAGATAATCGGCCATGGATTTGCCTGCGCAGTAAATGAGATGACAGTGCACAGGCTGCCGCGCGCGCGCCGGAAGGGCGAGGGCGCGGACTTGTAGGGAACGGCGCTACAGGACAGCGCCTCCCGTTGAGACCGATGACGATTCGGTAGTTGGTGTCCTTGAGTCCGGCCAACCTTCATTGAGCATCTCATCGTGATACTCGCCGGCTTCAATCGCCTGCAACAATGCATGCTCGCGGTCAAAACATGCCTGAACGTGTGCACGCACGGCCTTGGCTATGGCAATAATTTGCGCCGACCCGATCTCGACGAAACCGGCGGCCGTTTTGAAGTTGCAGCGATAGTCCGGATCAAGCACTGCGGACAATCCGGTGCTGGCAATCAACGCCTGGCTGTCGCGTGTCGTCTCGATGGACAGCCCTTCGACTGTGACGCCGGAGCCCTCCCGCCTGAAACGCTCGGCGGCGATAATTTCACTGAGCGGTTCAGGAACCACGATGGGCAACCCTGGCGGTGAAAATTGCCACGCTCCGTCCATCTCGATCGCTTTCCAGCCAATGGCCGGCGCTGGCTCGATGCCGTCCATACACACCCAGATCATGGAGGGGTGATACATCGTCGAGATATCGTCACTCACCTCGATAAACTCAAACACCTGATCGGCATAGATCCGCGCATAAATACTCATGTCCACTCCTCAACATCGACCCAGCCATCAGCACCATGGCCACCACGCAAATGAGCAGGGTAGGAAGGAAGCGCAACAGCACCGCCACCACCCGCACCCGGATTGACCGCATCAGCCCCCTGCGAGCTGGTTGAGATTGAGTTACCACCCGGCCCCATTTCGCTCGCACCGCCCTCGCCAGACACGACAAAATCCGTCTTTGGCCCAATGACGCCACCGCCACCCTTGCCCGAACCGTTCTTGATAGTCGCGCCGACTGCCGGCTGTGAATTCGGGGTCTGGCCGAGGTAAAGCGGCGGCACCACGTTCGCCGACAACCCGCCACCGATTCCACCTGGCGCGGTGACATGTGACCCGAACGAAGTGGCGCCGCCGTTATTACCCGGACCAACCTGTACACCGGTGCCGCCCTTGCCGATCGTGACCATCACACCGTCAAAACCGTTGTAGATCCACGTGTCGAACGGCGCGCCCGCACCGCCACCGCAACCGGCGGAAACCTGGCCGCTCGCGGTTGATGCTGCACCGCCGCCAGCAGCGCCTGCTCCCTGCCCCTTGACCCGGATTTTGTTTGTTCCGGGCGTCGAGTTATAAACCTGCGTCACACGGATTCGACGCGTACCGATCAGACGCCCCGTTGCCTTGCGCACTTCATCTGCCAGAACGCCGACGTCAATCACGCCTTGGTTAACCGGCGTACTCCACGCCTTGATACACCACATCACCGCGACGTTACGCGGCCGGGCGACGCCTCCGCCGGAAGGGTACGCACCAGCGGTTACGCCCGCTGTCGTGTAAGAGATTCCGACGTTGGGATAATCCGAATCCTTATAGGTATCCGCCTGAGCCTCGACCGCCGTAGCGCGTGCGATATCAACCGATGCGCCGCCGCTATAGTTGCTGTCAAACACCACGAGCGTGCCGAGCTGGGCGCTGCCAATCGCTCGCCCCGTATCAATTCCCCGGCCATGATCCCAACCACGCAAGAACTCAGCGCGCATATCCGGCAGACGGAAATTGCCGGCGCCCTCGTTGCCCTTGTTGAAAGCGGTCCCGAGATAAGCCGACAGATCAGGATAGACGGTGCTGCTCTTCACGCTGCCATCCAGCTCAACAAAGCCGGCCGGCATCTTGTTCAGCGGGAACGACACGACGGTGCCCACCGGCATTGCCGTCGCTTTGGCAATCAGCTCGTCTATTTCGGCCGCTGTGTAGGTGTCCTTGATGCCCATCGCGGCCAGTGTGTCCGGGTTATCTCCCGACAGCACGACCCCTCTATTATCGATCTTGACGCGAGTGAATTGCCCCGCCTGTTTGTCTGCGGGCAGCGCGCTTTTTACCGAGTCATCGACATATTTCCGTGTCGCCAGCACCACCGATGGATCAATCTTCAACTGAATGTTCGACGTGCCGCTGGTGATGATGTGCATCCGCACCACCTGGTTGCGTCCAGAGCCTTGGGCGAGTAGAGGCTTGTAGCTCGGCGCGACGTTGGCAACGGCGCTAAACACGCCGTCCTTGTCTTCAAGGGCGAGTTCACGAATCCACCAGCCACCGACGTCGGGCGGCAACACCAGCTCGGCAATCAGGATGTTTTCATCGGTAGGTGAAACGAACAATTGGTTGATCTGAGCGCGATACCGCTGATTGATCAACTTGGTCTGAGAAGGACTCGGTACCGGGTCGGTGCCATTGGCGTCGCCAATCAGCATATGGCTCGGCTCCCACGGAATACCGAGGGCGTCGCAGTTGGTTTTCTTGGCGGCGCCCTGCGTCGTCAGCATGCCGCCGAAAATAGAATTCTGATCAACCATGGGGATACACATCCAGTTCGTCGAGGGTGTAAAGGCTTACGCCGCTGTAACCCCGGATCGCGACATCGATGTCCGGGTTGTTCCAGGGGTACACGTCGATTTCATCGCCGTCGTAAACAGCGAAACCAACGAAGGCGTCGAGTTTGGTTTCAAGCACGATGTCGAGACCGGTCAGGTGCCGGGTGAGGGGTTTTGCGTCGTCGATCAGCCAGACCAATTCCTGGTACATCGCTTCGGTGATGCCGGAGTCGAGAACGCCGATGCGCAAGGCGAAGGTGCCCGGTGTGCCGGGGGGAACGGTTTGCCACCATTCGGCGACCTCGATCAGATAGCCGAGCGGTTCAACGACCCGGCGCAAAGCGCCGATGGTGCCCTTGTGCGAGTGCACGTAATACGCGGCACGGCAGGCTGCACGCTTGGCGGCTTCTGACCATTTGCTGTCCCAGCGATCGACCGAAAACGCCCAGGCCAGGTACGGCAATAAGGGCAGGGGACACAGGTCAGGGTTGTAGAGCGTGCGCAACGGAATTGGTACGCGCTGGATTTCTGCCAAGGCCTGCGCGGCTTGGCGCTCCAGTGGTGTCGAATTGCCCGGCAGCAGGGGTTGGTAGGTCATCACTCAACCCCCAATGTCAGTTCCACGTTCGTGCAATACGGCGCCTGGTACTTGGTGGCGACGATATCTTCCCAGTCTTCCAGCACTACTTTGCGTACGCCCTCAACGTGCAGCGCGGCATGCACGATGGATTCGGATACCTCCAGTGCCAGGCGTCGGCGCTGATGCACAAACTGGAGCAACTGGGCTTCGGCTGCTGCAAGCACTAGTTCGGTTTCCGGCCCGTTGGTGAGTGGGTAGATCTTGGCCTTGATTTGGTAGTTGATGATCTCCGCGCCTTGCACGGTCAGGCGATCTGCAACTGGTCGACGGTCGTCGTCGCTAAGGTAGGCCTTGACCTGATCGAGCAGTGCCGGCGACGCGGTGCCATCGCCCAGCACGGATTGCACGGTGACCACGGCTTCGGCCGGGGCCGGGCTTTCGGCAGTGGCGTCGGCGACCTGACCGTCAGCGGACCGGGCGTGGAAGATGTAGCTGTTGCGCGGGCCGGCGGTGCTGAGGCCTTCCCAGGCCATTTGTGCACGTTCGCGCAGGCTGTCGTCGCTTTCCATTAGCTTGGGGAGGGGTGGCACGGCAGTCTGGTTTGCAGCTTGAATGACCAGGCGCTTCACGTTGAAGTTGGCGGCGAGCTGTTCGAGGTCGGTGCCTTTGGCCAGGGCAAGCATATTGGCGACGGATGCTTCATTGACCCGCTGACGCCAGACGGTTTCGCGGTAGGCGTTTTCCTCGAGTAATTTGGTCAGCGGCTCCGACTCCATGTTGAGGCGGGCGGCAATCTCGGCTTGTTCCTCAGCGGGCCAGAGGCTGACGGCGTAGGCCTTGCGCTCGGCGAGGATCTGCTCGTAATCGATCTGTTCGACGATCTGCGGCGCTGGTAGTTGGCCGAGGTCGATGGCGACGAAAGTATTCATACGCTGCCTCCCAGTTGCAGAGGCACGCTTAGGCTCAGCGGCTGATTGTTGTCGACGATGGTGCCTTCGAACTCCAGCGACGCCTGGCCCTGAAGGTTCGCGCCGATGAACTGGATACGGCTGAGGCTGATGCGGGTTTCCCAGCGCATCAGCGCCATGACGGTAGCGGCGAAGACCTGCAAACGGGTGAAGTCGTTAAACGGCTGATCGACCAGCTCAGGGAGCAGACTGCCGTATTCGCGGCGCATGACACGGGTGCCGATGCGAGTGGTCAGGATGTCGGTGATCGACTGGGCAATGTGTTCGATTAGGTCGAGGGCTGCGCCGGTTTCTCGGTTCATTCAGGTTTCCCTGTTTTCGCGCCGCCAGGCATGACACCACCGTGCAGGTGCTTCACCAGACTGATGCCGGCCGCGATGACATCTTCGGACACAGTGACCGCACCGGTGATGTTCTGGTTACCGGTCTGGGTGTAGTCGCCCTCGTGGGTGATCGGGCCGACGATGTGGATGCCTCCCGTGCTGATCAGGTTGGTGGTGCCGCCTTCGGCCAGCGTGGCGTTGAGGTAGTGCGTGACGCTGTCGTACTCGATGACCGTGCCGTCGCGGTAGGTTGTTCGGTGCAGCCCTTCGCGGTCGCCATTGGCCGGCATGTCGTCACTGAAAACGCCTGTCAGGACCACGCCGTTGCCGAGTTGACCGGATGGGCTGAACAGAATGACCTGCTCGCCTTTAGTGGGCGGGTTCCATTCCCGGTCGGCGCCGGCGCGCGCGGCGATCCATGGGAGCCAGCCGGTGGTGAGCGATCCAGTTTTGACCTGCACGCGCGGGGGCTTCATCTGGACGGCAGCGATGGTGCCGAGGCGGATGAGGTTTTCGATCAGGCGGGCGAGGGTGGCTAAGTC
>JARDZH010000076.1 GCA_029240955.1 Pseudomonas sp.
ACGCAAGGTGATACCAATGTCGCCGTTCATCAGGCCCAGACCGTAATCGTTGTGAGTCATCAGAACCGGGCGACCTTCATACCACTGGTGCTCGCTTTCGATCAGTTGCGCGTTGTACAAGGCGTGAGTGATGCGCTGGTTCAGACCCTCCACGCCCCACGGCCCCTTGCGGACGGCACAGAGCAGCTGAAACGCATCGAACGCCTCCAGGACTTCGCGTGCCCAGTGCGTCCAGCATTCATCGTCCAGCGCAGCGCCGGGCTGCGGTCGCCGCTTGGCGAGCAATTGCAGGTAATGCCGATAGCCTTGCGGCCCGCCCGCGCCAGCCTTGTGGCCATCGAGTATCAAACGTTCGAACTTGCGATCCTGCTCGCCCTTGAGCGCAAGCGCAAACAGGTCCGAGTGACTGCCAGCGGCAATTAGCGCTCGGGCTTCACGGTCCTGCTGTTGGTTGACCAGTCGCGAAAGCTGGCCGATGCCGCTGCCTTGTCCGAAGCGACGGGAGTGCCGCAGCATCACGACTTGCTGAGCGAGTGGATGCGTTTGCCCGTCTCCTGCAAGCAACGCACTTTTGCTCAGCTCTTCGCCACTCACAGCCTGAAGCCACGCTTGGGTTTGCGGACTGTAATAACCGTTTTCGGCGTCTCGACAAAGATCCCCAAGCACCGCTCCGGCTTCAACCGAGGCCAACTGGTCCTTGTCGCCCAGCAGCACCATGCGAGCGTGCGGCGGCAACGCATCCAACAGGTTAGCCATCATTTCCAGATCGATCATCGAAGCTTCATCGATCACCAGCACGTCGAGCGGCAATGGATTGCCGGCATGGTGCCGGAAATGCCGGGTGCCGGGTCGGCTGCCCAGCAGACGGTGCACGGTCGTGACCTCGCTCGGGATTTTCTGCCTGATATCCGGGCTCACGTCCAGGCTCTGCACCTGCTGGCTGATGGATTCGGTCAAGCGCGCTGCGGCCTTGCCGGTCGGTGCGGCGAGTCGAATGCGCAACGGCTGGCCGCTTTGCACAGCGGGTGCCTGGAGCAGTGCCAGCAGGCGCACGACGGTTGTCGTCTTGCCGGTGCCGGGTCCACCGGTAATGATGCTGAACGCGCGCCGTGTCGCGAGCGCGCAGGCAAGTTTCTGCCAGTCGATCAGCGCATCAGGCGCAGTATTCGCAGCACCGAACAAAGCATCAAGACGTTGCGGCAGGTCGTCGGGCGTCGGCTGTTGTTCAGCCAGACGCTTGCGCAGCGCGGCGGCAATGCGCCGTTCGTAAGTCCAGTAGCGGCGCAGGTACAAACGCCGATCCGCCAGTACCAACGGTTTGCGCATGGCTTGCGGACTCGTGTCCGTACCGTCGGCCACCAATAGACTTTCGGCCAGCGCGCGACACCAGGCTGCACCGTCCACAGCGGCGAGCACCTTGGACGGGAGCAGATTCGGCGTGTCCAGAAGGTCACCTTCAGGCGGCAGAGACAAGGCGAAGTCCGGTTCTTTCAGCGTTTCGTAAACGTCCAGGCAAACGTGACCGTGGCCCAACTGATGGCTGGTCAGCGCGGCCGCCACCAGGACCAATGGGGCAGCGTCAGGGTCCAGGTCTCGCAAAAAGCCGACAAATGCGCGATCCAGTGCCCGCAGCCAGCCGCGTTCCACCCAGCGTTCGAGCAGCAACAGCAGATCATCGCTTCGGGTGAGCGGGCTGAGATCCACAAGGCTGACGTCGGTCAGCGCGGCGGGCATCAACTCGGAAAACGAGCGGCTCATGCGAACTCCTCAGGCGACCGGATCTCAGCCGACTTGCCTTGAAACATCAGATCCAGCTCCTCGATGAGCGCCCGAGGCGGACGAGTGAAGAAAACGCCCTGTCCAGGCGAACGACTACCGCGCAGAAACAGGTAGACCGCGCCGCCCATGTGCTGGTCGTAGTCGTAGTCAGCCAGCCGGGCTTTCAGCTGGCGGTGCAATGCCAGCAGGTACAGAACGTATTGCAGGTCATAGCGATTGTCGAGAATCGACGCTTCCATTGCAGCTTGGGTGTAGGCCGCGTCATCGGCACCCAACCAGTTGGATTTGTAGTCGGCAACGTAATATCGCCCTTGGTGTTCGAAGGTCAGGTCGATGAAGCCTTTGAACATGCCGTTGAGCGACATCGTTTCAGTCGCGGCACGCGGTGCGTTCTGATGGGTGTAATGTCGCACCAGCGCGTCGAGCCGGCCTACGTCGACCTGATGGCTGGCGAACCAGAATTCCATCTCAACCCGGTACTGATTCGGCCGTTCCAGCGCGCCGAGCGCGATTGGCGCAGCGTCGTCACCCAGGCGCAACGGCATGGACAGCAGCTCGTGCAGCCAGGTGGACAGGGTCTCGATCCAGCCTTCCCAACCGCGGCGACTGCAACGCCGGGCGACGGCGTCCTTCAGCAATTCAGGATGTTGAATGGCTTTGGCGAACCCTTCATTGCCCGCCCACTCCAGCAGCCCGTGCAAGAACGTGCCAGGGTTCGGGCCACGCGGGAAGCGGTGGATATCGCTGCCGCCGGGCACCACGTCGCGCGGCGCGTCGGGGTCGAGGCGTTCGTCGTCGAACAGCTTCTGTGCTTGAGGACTGTCGGGCGACTGATCGGCACCTGCGGTGATGATGTCTCCGATACGCAGCGCACTATAGGAAGCGATCCACCAGTTCTCGGCAGCGCGGCGTTTGGGCACCAGCGGGTTGAGCAGCGTTGCCTCGTTGCGTGGCGGACTGAACGAGAACGGCGCGGGCTCCGGCAGCAACTCAAGGCTGATGCCGTCACAGTCTTGAGCCAGACCGTTGAGCCAGATCTTCAGGTCCACCGATTCTCTCAGGACATCGCCGCCGCCCAGCAGGTATCCCAGAGCGGAGCGGTGCAACAATGAGCTGTTGGCGTTACCGCGCTTGAGATCGGCAATGCCCAGCCAGCAAGCATGTTCGGAGCGGGTCAAGGCGACGTACAGCAAACGCAGATCCTCGGCCAGACGTTCGTCGTCGGCACGCTGAATCAGATCCGCTGTAGGCTGCAGGCTGATCTGCGCTCGCCCATCGGCCTCGTGGAACACCAACGGCAGTCGCGTACCGTCCACCGGTTTGAACGAACAGATGAATGGCAGGAAAACCAGCGGATACTGCAGCCCTTTGGATTTATGGATGGTGACGACTTTCACCAACTGCTCATCGCTTTCCAGACGCAGGATCTGTTCTTCGCCAGCCTGACCGGACAATGCAAGGTGCTCGGCAAGATGACGGATCAGCGCCTGTTCGCCGTCCAGCTCCGCGGCGGCTTGCTGCAGCAATTCGGACAAGTGCAGCAGGTTGGTCAGGACACGCTCGCCGTCCGGACGATTGATCAAGGTCTGCGGCAAGGCGAAGTCGTGAAGCAGACGGCGCAGCATGGGCAGTACGCCTTGAGTGCGCCATAGGCTACGGTATTCGCGGAATTGCATGACCCGCCGCTCCCAGGCCAGCTCATCCTGATTCAGCCGCTCGAGCTCGGCCAACGGCAGATTCAACGTGATGCAGGCAAGCGCTCCCCGCAGGATGCGCTCGGCATCGGGCTCAGCGCAGGCCTTGAGCCACGCCAGTACATCCTGAGCCTCCTGAGCGGCGAACACCGAATCCTTGTCCGACAGATACACGCTGCGTACGCCTCTGGCCGAGAGCTCATTGCGCACGGCCTGAGCTTCCTTACCGTCACGCACCAGAATCGCGATGTCGGCCGGCAGCAGCCCTCGCAGCGGCTGACCGGGAGCCAAAAATCCTGTCTTGCCTTGCTGTCCGCCGTTGAGCAGACGCACGATTTCGCTCGCACAACTGGCGGCCATCTGTTGCCGGTAAACAACGCTCGATACCGGCTGATCGGTTTGCAGATGCCAGAGCGTCAGGGCCGCCGAAGCTTGTCCGTCCACCTCGAAATGCTCTTTGCGACCCTGTGCCAGCGCGTTGGCAAACGGAACCGGGTTGTCGTGTGCATCGCGGAACAAGAAGGCACCTCGGCCTTGTGTTCGCTGCTCTGCACGCTCGAATACGCGATTGACCGACTCGACCATTGCGTGGCTCGATCGGTAGTTGGTATCCAGGGTATGCCAGCGACCTGTCGTGGCAGAACGCGCTCGCAGGTAGGTATAAATGTCCGCGCCGCGGAAAGCGTAAATCGCCTGTTTAGGATCGCCGATCAGAAACAGGCCTGTCTGCTCGTCGTTTTCCTCAAGCTTGTAGATGCGCTCGAAAATCCGGTACTGCACAGGGTCCGTGTCCTGGAATTCATCGATCAGTGCTACGGGGAACTGCTCGCGAATCAGCGTCGCCAGGCGTTCGCCACCTGCGCCTTGCAAAGCCGTGTCGAGCCTGAGCAGCATGTCATCGAAACCCATTTCGGCCCGACGGCGTTTTTCTTCCTCGAATCGTGCGCTTACCCATTGCGCAGCATGCTGCAGCACGGCCGCGTCAGGCTTGGGCAGTCCGTCCAGCGAGGCCTTGAGCTCCAGCATGGCATCGAACGCCGGATGCGACGGGGCGTTGCTCTTCCAGGCCTCGGCAATGCCGTCCGGCGTCAGACGGGTGAAACCTGTCCCCAGCTCCAATGCCTCGACGGCTTCGTCTGCCGCCCAGGCCGACAGTTTCTCGAACCACGGGCGGAAGTACCGTTCCTGCATTTTGCGTCCGTCGACGATCTTGCGCGTCACACCGTCCTGACAGATCGCGAGCAACTCGTTCGCCCACTCGCCCCAGGGAGCTTTGAGCGTTTTCAGTGCCTCACGGCGCTCCAGCAGTGAGGCGGCAATCAGTTCGGCGGGCTCCTGCGTCGAGCCAGGGCGCTCGCGTCCGAACAGACCGCGTACGCGCGGTAGCAGAGCGGCCGGCCCTCCCTAGTTGTCGCGCACCCATTTCAGCGCATCGCCGCTCATGGGGTAACAGAACCGTCGCCAATAATCGCGGAGCACTTCGCCCAACAGTTCGCTGTGATCGGTTTCAAGGGTCTGGGTAAACAGGCTCCCACTGTCGAAAGCATGCTCACGCAACATACGCTGGCACCAGCTGTGGATAGTCGACACTGCGGCCTCATCCATCCACTGCGCGGCGATGTCCAGGCGATTGGCGCAGGTCGCCCAATGCTCCGGTGCAAATTGCTCTCGCAGGTCGGCGATCAGACCGTCCGGTGCCTCGATTTCGTCGCGAAAATACCGCGCTGCTTCCGCAAGACGTGTGCGGATTCGATCACGCAGCTCCTTGGTCGCCGCATCGGTGAATGTCACCACCAGGATCTGCGGGGGCAACAACTCTCGGCCGAACCCTGAGTCTTCGTCGCCATGCCCCAGGACCAGCCTCAAATAGAGCGCCGAAATGGTAAACGTCTTGCCCGTTCCGGCGCTCGCCTCGATCAGTTGACTGCCGCGCAGCGGGAAGCGCAGCGCCAACGGAAGGCTTTGATCAGTCATGCGCCGGTCTCCCCGCCGTTCAAAGATTGCCACGGTGCGTCATAGATGGGTTTGTAGAGGGATTCGCACCACCCAGCGAACTCTTCGCTGTCCATCAACGCGTCGAAAGTCGGGAATTGCCGGCTCAAAGCAGTGCTCTCCCGACGTTCGCCGTCCGTTGTCTGTCCATCGCCCTCGTAAGCTTTGCGAGCGGCAGCTTCGGCTTTGTCTGCTGGCTGTCCCAGCCAGGCGAAAGCGGTCTTGACGGCAATGGGCAGCGGCTGACGCATTCCGTGTTGCCAGGCGGTCAGCATGTCCCCAAGTGTGGAGCTCGCTGCCTGCTGACTCAGGGGTTCGAGCAGCAACGTCTCATCACTTGCCACCAGCGCAGTGTTCAGTCGCAGTCCGCAGGCGCAAGCAACCAGATGCGTCACCCAGGAGCGGATCAGCCGATGCCATTTGCGAGTTTTCTTGGAGCCGATTCCATTGGGGATGACGCTGACAACCAGTAGATCTCCCTTGCCGTTGCGATGCAGGCCGCCGAGCCAACCGTCCAGTTCAACGCCGTTGTGCGCAAAGTTGACCGGCAAGGCGCTTTCCAGGGTTTCCGGCCAGAGCGTCAGCAGATCCCGATAGCGCTGGAGCACATTGGGCAGTGGCTCGATCAGTTCTTCCTGCAGGCTAGTGCCGAAACCGGCCATGGGCAGGAGCCCACTGCCTTGCAGTTTCACCGCGTGATCCTGAAGCACAAGATCAATGTCCTCCGTGCCGGACAGCGCAGCGGTAAGCAGGCTTTCGCTCAGACCATAGCGCTGCAACGCATCCAGAACAAAAGGTTCTTCATCCGCCAATGGCGCCTGGACCATTTCGAAATGGATCTTCAGACGCTGACTGAAGAAGTGCCTGACGGGGTTGCGTAGAAAATCCTGTAACTGAGCGATGCTCAGCGGCTCCTCCTGTTCGTGAGGGGGCAGGACGGTATGGGTTGCAGAACGGGTGCCGCCTTCATGAAGCAAACGCCATTCTCGAGCGAAGCTGAAAAACCCGGTGCCCGCGTGGAAGTAATTGGCACTGAACGGCTGCAAGGGGTGGTGGACAGTAAGCGCATTGAGTAACCGTTCACCTGCGTCCTGTGTGTCGTCCGCCGTGGCTTCGCCGGCCAGCGTCCAGCCTGCAGCCAGATGGTCGCGCAGTTGCCCGATCAGAACCGAAGCGGGTCGATCGCTGTTGTCACGGATGCTGCGTCCTACCCAACTGATGTACAGCTGATCCCGGGCCGACAGTAGCGCTTCGAGCAGAAGATAACGGTCATCCTCACGACGCGAGCGATCACCTGGACGGTAATCGCTGCCCATCAAGTCGAAGTCCAATGGCGATTGCGTGCGGGGATAGTCGCCGTCATTCATGCCAAGCAGGCACACCACCTTGAACGGGATGGCGCGCATGGGCATCAGCGTGCAGAAATTGACCGAACCTGCCAGAAAGCGCTGGGACAGTTTGCCCTGGTCGAGCCCAGCCAGCCAGGCTTCACGCACGACGGTCAGCGGGAGTTCGTCCAACAGACCAACCGTCTCGCACGTCTCCAGCCAGGTTTCACGCAAGGTCTCAAGCTGAGTCAGCAAGTAATCCTCGTGTTCGCTGTCGGCCAGGAAGAAAACCTGCAGCAAGGCTTGCAAGCGAGTGCCCCATACCTTCGGAGTAGCCGGCCGCGACAGCTCGGAGTAAGCGATTTCCAGTGCATCGATCAAGGCCACCAGCGGCCCGATGAGCGCGGCGTCGAGCCCGCCGATTTCGTCATAAGGCTCAATGCCCTCGTAGGCGCTTCCCCCACCCACCGCATAACCCAGCAGCATGCGCTTCAGGCCGAAATGCCAGCTGTTCTGCTCAAGGCTTTCGGGAAGGCCCAGCGCCTCGCGCTGCCGGCCGTTGAGCCCCCAGCGGATGCCGGCGCCTTCGATCCAGCGATGCAGGGTCGCGAGATCGCGCTCCTGAATACGGAAGCGGGCGCGCAGTGCCGGGACATCCAGAAGATCCAGGATCTCG
>JARDZH010000077.1 GCA_029240955.1 Pseudomonas sp.
GCCTGATTGAGCAGACGCGCCAGATCCTGCGACATGTTCACGTCGCCGGTCGGGTTCTGGATCTTCGGCAAATGGTCGAGCTCTTTGCTCAGCTCTTTGCGCAGGCTATTGATGTCGAAACCCACCTGCAGCAACAGAGGCTTGATCGAACCGCCCTGCTGTTCGAGCAACGCCTGCATCAAGTGCGCAGGCTCGATGGCTGGATGATCAAGACCCACGGCCAGGGATTGGGAGTCGGATAACGCTAATTGCAACTTGCTGGTCAATCTGTCGATACGCATTAGTCACCTTCCTTTCAATGCAGGCCGGAGCAATGAACACGTCTATAAAACCTGCTGGATAGCCGATAGATGCGGACGATTCTGCGGGTTTCAAGCTCGGTTCGATTGATGCAGGTCAGGCTGATCGTCTGGCAAGACTAGCTGGCTTGAAGCCAGAGGTGCGGAATCAGGCGTGATCGATCCAGATCAGCGAGGCGAAGCGGCCGGTACGGGCGCTGCGACGATAGGAGAAGAAACGGGGATCAGTGAAGGTATCGAACCCGCCGCCATAGACAGCAGTTATACCCTGGGCCGCAAGACGCAGACGCGCCAGCGTATAGATGTTGGCCATGTAGCGGCCGACGTTCATGCTGGGCAGAAAAGCCTGAGCGGTTTCCGGGTGAGTCGCTATAAAGGTGTCACGCACCTCTCCACCCACTTCGAACGATTGCGGACCGATTGCGGGGCCTAACCAGACCAGAATCTCGCCCGGCGCGGCTTGCAGGCTGTCGGCCGTGGCCTCCAGCACACCGGCCGCCAGACCGCGCCAGCCGGCATGGGCTGCGGCGACTCTGGTTCCCGCCCGGTTGCAGAACAACGCTGGCAGGCAATCGGCCGTCATGATGGTGCAGGCCACGCCTGGCGTGTCGGTCCAGCTGGCATCGGCTTCGACAACCCGCGTTGGATCGGCATGCGCCACCGTCACGCCATGCACCTGACGCAGCCAGGCCGGATGAACCATCAGGCGCGAAGTCAGCAGCAGGCGATTATTGGCAACGGCCTCCGGGCGATCATCGACGTGATCACCCAGGTTGAAGCTGTCGAACGGAGCGAGGCTGAGCCCGCCGGACCGCGTGGTGACGCACGTCTTTACAGACGCGGGCGCGGGCCAGTCCGGCGTCAGCCAGTCGTTCATCCGATGAACGCCTCGCGGTCCTGCTTGAGCAGCGACAGCAGCCAGACGAAGTCGTCAGGCAGTGGCGATTCCCAGCTCATGCGCTTGCCGGTCGTGGGGTGATCCAGTTCCAGGAAGCGAGCATGCAGCGCCTGACGCGGGAAGGTCTTGAGCGACTCGACCATGGTCTGGCTGGCGGCCGGTGGAATGCGGAAGCGACCGCCGTAAGCCGGGTCGCCCACCAACGGGTAGTTGATGTGCGCCATGTGCACACGAATCTGGTGCGTACGCCCGGTTTCCAGCTTGACCCGCACGTGAGTGTGAGAACGGAAACGCTCCAGCACGCGGTAATGGCTGACCGCCTGCTTGCCGCCTTCCATCACCGCCATGCGCTGACGCTGCTGGCCGTGACGGCCGATGGGCGCGTCGATCTTGCCGCCGGCGGTCACCACGCCGATCACGATGCACTCGTAGATGCGGCTCACGCTGCGACTCTGCAGCTGAGTCACCAGCTGGGTCTGCGCCTGGATCGTCTTGGCCACGACCATCAGGCCGGTGGTGTCCTTGTCCAGACGATGCACGATGCCGGCGCGCGGAACATTGATGATGTCCGGCACATGATGCAGCAGCGCGTTGAGCAAGGTGCCGTCGGCATGGCCGGCGGCCGGATGCACGACGAGGCCGGCGGGCTTGTTGATCACCAGGATCTGGTCGTCTTCATAGACGATGTCCAGTTCGATGTCCTGAGCGACCCACTCGCCTTGCGCTTCCTGCTCGGCATTGAGCTCGAGAACCGCACCGCCGTGCACGATGTCGCGCGGGCGCAGTACGCCGCCGTCCACAGTGAGGCGGCCGTCCTTGATCCAGGCGGAAAGGCGCGAGCGCGAGTGCTCGGCGAATAATTGTGCGGCGACTTGGTCGAGGCGTTGACCACCCAATTCGGACGGCACCTCTGCGCGGAGTTCTATATTTTCGGACATGACCAGACTAGGTGGCGGCTAGCCTTTGGTTTCGGCAGCGCGCTTGTGGTTAAATACGGCGTCTTTTGTCCCGCAGGTTTCGCGGGGCGCTCATCATAACAGGACGGCCACGCCCAAGACAGCGGGCCGTTATAGGGACGCAAGCCGCCATGCAAGTGAAACACCTGCTGCTGATCGCCATCCTCGCAACGACTGCGGCCTGTTCGTCGAAGGAAGTCATCGACGAAAACCTCAGCGAAGTCGAGCTGTACCAGCAGGCGCAGGCCGACCTGGGCAATAACAGCTACAACAGCGCAACCGAGAAACTCAAGGCGCTGGAGTCCCGCTACCCGTTCGGTCGCTACGCCGATCAGGCCCAGCTCGAGCTGATCTACTCGAACTACAAGAACGGTGAACCTGAGGCTGCGAAATCCGCCGCCGAGCGTTTCATCCGCCTGCACCCGCAGCACCCCAACGTCGACTACGCCTATTACATGAAGGGCCTGACGTCTTTCGACCAGGACGTCGGCCTGCTGGCGCGCTTCCTGCCGCTGGACCAGACCAAGCGTGACCCGGGAGCCGCGCGTGACTCGTTCAACGAGTTCGCGCAGCTGACCAGCCGCTTCCCGAACAGCCGCTACGCGCCCGATGCCAAGCAGCGCATGATCTACCTGCGCAACCTGCTCGCTTCCTACGAAATCCACGTGGCTGACTACTACCTGACTCGTCAGGCTTATGTAGCTGCTGCCAACCGTGGCCGTTACGTGGTGGAAAACTTCCAGGAAACGCCGTCGGTCGCCGATGGCCTGGCCGTCATGGTCGAGTCGTATCAGCGTCTGCATCTGGACGAACTGGCCGCTACCAGCCTGGAAGTCCTGAAGACCAACTACCCGAACCACCCGCAACTGGCGGACGGCGAGTTCACCCCGCGTGAAGCCGAAGCGGACAACCGCTCGTGGCTGTCCAAGGCGACGCTGGGCCTGATCGACAGCAACACGCCGCTGCCGCCCGGCGAGACCCGCGCCAACCAAGACGTCCAGCGCCAGTTCCAGGACGCCAAGAGCGCAATCCCGAAAGAATTGCTGCCTGAAAACCAGGCCGAACTGGACGAGCAGGCTGAGCAAGAGGCCGAAGCCAGAGGCGAGAAGAGCCGCTCCTGGTTCAGCTACATGACCTTCGGTCTGTTCGACTGATTCGAAGGCGAATGAAGAAGAGGCCTGCGGGCCTCTTTTTTTATGCGCGCAAATCCGGGCAGACAAGCCGGTTCGCCTCTGTCCGGCCGCGCGAGCCTTGGCTACACTGCTCAGACTTCCATCACAAAGCTGGTACTCATGTTTCGCATAATTCTGTGGGCCGCATTGATCGCGGTAGTGATCTGGTTCGTCAAGCGTCTGCTCAACCCCCCTGCGCCGCGAACCCGCGCTCAGCCGCCAGACGACGGTGCGGCTCCCATGGTGCGTTGCGCCCACTGTGGCGTTCATCTTCCTCGTGACCGTGCATTGAGCCAGGAACAACAATGGTATTGCAGCGAGTCGCACCGGCTGGAAGGCCCTGCGACCCGTGACCGCTGAGACGCTTTCGCTCGACAGCCCTCAGGCGCAGCGAATACTGCGCCTGTATCACCTTTACCGACTGACCATCGGCGTTCTGCTGGTCCTGCTGATATCCAGCAGCCTGGACAATCAACTGCTGAAGATGGCCGATACCGACCTGTTCCGGGCCGGCTGCTGGCTCTATCTGGTCTTCAATATTCTGGTCGTCGTGCTGCTGGAACTGCCCAGCCGCAAGGCTCAGCTGTTCGGTCTGGCAATGACCGACGCTATCCTGCTCTCCGGCCTGTTCTACGCGGCGGGCGGTCCTTCTAGCGGCATCGGCAACCTGCTGATCGCCTCGGTTGCCATCAGTAACGTCCTGCTGCGAGGCCGCTTCGGTTTGTTGATTGCGGCGACGTCCGCCATCGGCATCATCTATCTGACCTTTTACATCAGCTTCAGCACCCCTTCGGTATCCAACGACTATGTGCAGGCCGGCTCACTGGGAGCCCTGTGCTTTGCTGCGGCTTTGCTGGTACAGGCGCTGACGACCAGGATGCATCAGAGCGAAGTACTGGCCGCGCAGCGGGCTGCGGATGTGGGCAATCTCGAAGAGCTCAACGCGCTCATTCTGCAACGGATGCGCACCGGGATTCTGGTGCTCGATACTCGGCGTCAGGTGCTCTTGGCCAATCAGGGTGCCTTGGCTCTGCTGGGGCATGAGCAATTAGTCGGCGAGGTCATAGACGACTATTCACCGCAGTTGGTGGACCGTCTGCGGCAGTGGCTGATCAATCCCATCAGGCTGCCCCGCAGCATCACCACCTCAGCGATCGGCCCGATTCTGCAACCCACCTTTGCCGCGCTGAACCGTGGCGATCAGCGCCAGACCCTGGTGTTTCTCGAAGACTTGTCACAGATTACTCAACAGGCTCAACAGCTCAAACTCGCTGCGCTGGGACGCCTGACTGCCAGCATTGCCCACGAAATCCGCAACCCGCTGGGCGCCATCAGCCACGCGGCCCAGTTGCTTGGCGAGTCGGAAGAGCTGAGCGCTGCGGATCGGCGTCTCGGCCAGATCGTTCATGATCAGTCGCGGCGCATCAATCTGGTGATCGAAAATGTGCTGCAGCTCTCCAGGCGTCGTGAATCACAACCCGAGTTGCTGGATTTGAAGCATTGGCTGGAAGCCTTCGTGGCCGACCTGCGCAGCAGCGCCCCGCCCCATCAGATCACGCATACCGAGATCGGCCAGGGCACGCTGACCACCCGCATGGACGCTGATCAACTCACGCAAGTGGTCACCAATCTGTTGCAGAACGGCTTGCGCTACAGCGGCAAAGTGCATGACATCGCGCAGGTCTGGCTCAAGCTGTTTCACGACCCGAAAAGCGACTTGCCGATTCTTGAAGTGATTGACGACGGCCCCGGCGTTTCGCCGCAGCACTTGAGCAAGATCTTCGAACCGTTCTTCACCACGGAAAGCAAAGGCACCGGGCTGGGCCTGTACCTGTCGCGCGAGCTGTGCGAAAGCAATCAGGCACATCTGGATTACAGCCCTCGTCCTGCGGGCGGCAGCTGTCTGCGCATTACCTTTGCCCACCCGTTCAAAGCGAGCCCCACATGAACTCACGGCAAAAGATCCTGATAGTCGATGATGAGCCCGACATTCGTGAACTCCTGGAGATCACGTTGGGGCGCATGAAACTGGATACGCGCAGCGCTCGCAATGTTGCCGAGGCCATGGAATTGCTGGCACGCGAGCCGTTCAGCATGTGCCTGACCGACATGCGCATGCCCGACGGCAACGGTCTGGAGCTGGTGCAGCACATTCAGCAGAATTATCCACAGTTGCCGGTAGCGATGATTACCGCACACGGCAGTCTGGACACCGCCATCCAAGCGCTCAAAGCTGGCGCTTTCGATTTCCTGACCAAGCCGGTCGATCTGAACCGGCTGCGTGAGCTGGTCAACAGCGCGTTGCGCCTGCACCCGGCCACGCAACCCGAGCGCAGTATCGACGGGCGCCTGCTGGGTGATTCGCCCCCCATGCGCACGCTGCGCAAGCAGATCAGCAAACTGGCGCGCAGTCAGGCGCCGATCTATATCAGCGGCGAGTCGGGCAGTGGCAAGGAACTGGTCGCCCGGCTGATTCATGAACAAGGCCCACGCATCGACAAGCCGTTCGTGCCGGTGAACTGTGGGGCCATTCCTTCCGAGCTGATGGAAAGCGAGTTCTTCGGCCATCGCAAAGGCAGCTTTACCGGCGCTCATGAAGACAAGCCCGGGCTGTTTCGTGCGGCCCATGAAGGCACGCTGTTTCTCGATGAGGTGGCCGACCTGCCGACGCCAATGCAGGTGAAGTTGCTGCGCGCGATTCAGGAAAAGTCGGTGCGCAGTGTGGGCGATCAGCAGGAACAAGTGGTGGACGTCCGGATCCTGTGTGCGACTCACAAGGATCTCAGTGCGGAAGTGGCGGCGGGACGCTTCCGGCAGGATTTGTATTACAGGCTCAACGTCATCGAGCTACGTGTACCGTCGTTACGCGAGCGTCGTGAGGACATCGACACGCTGGCGGCCAGTGTGCTGCAACGCCTGGCTGCCAACGCCGGACAGCCGGTGGCGCGCCTGCATCCGACGGCCGTGGAGACGCTGCGCAGCTACCGGTTCCCCGGTAACGTGCGCGAGCTGGAGAACATGCTGGAGCGGGCTTACACCTTGTGTGACAACGACGTCATTCATGCATCCGACCTGCGACTGGCCGACTGCGCCGCGCCGCAGGAAATGGGCAGCGCCAGCCTGGCTGACATCGACAATCTGGAAGATTATCTGGAGAGCATCGAGCGCAAGCTGATCCTCCAGGCGCTCGAAGAAACCCGCTGGAACCGCACCGCCGCAGCGCAACGGTTGAGTCTGTCGTTCAGGTCGATGCGTTATCGGTTGAAGAAGCTGGGGCTGGATTGAGGCCGCTCCACGAAAAACGGCCAGAAAGGCCTATTCGCGGCTAAAGCCACTCCTACAGACACCGCACTAACCGTAGGAGCGGCTTCAGCCGCGAAGAGGCGATATATCCGGCATATTTGCAACGAGCAGATCGCCGCGCGGTCGCTCCTGCATGGAGTGCGCGGCTTAGCGCAGCCGCCCTGCCGGTGAGTACGGCGCTGGATCAATGATCGGCTCGCATTCCAGCAGCAGGTCCGTCAGCAACTGACAGGATGCAGGCGCTAGCACCAGCCCGTTGCGATAATGGCCGCAGTTCAGCCACAACCCTTCGAAACCCGGCAGCGGACCAATATAGGGAATACCTTCCGGCGAGCCAGGACGCAGGCCGGCCCATTGCGCGACAGGCTCGGCCCGGGCGAGCGCCGGCAACAGTTCAATCGCCGAGGCCTTGAGACTTTCAAGCGCTGCAGCGGTTGGGGTCTTGTCGAAGCCTTCATGCTCCAGCGTGCTGCCAATCAGAATATGCCCGTCGCGACGGGGTATCGCATATCGCCCCTTGGCCAGCACCATGCTCGACAAGAAATCCGTCTCGCACTTGTACAGAATCATCTGGCCTTTGACGGGCTCGACCGGCAGTTTCAAACCCAGCGTGTTCAGCAGTTCACTGCTCCACGCGCCCGCCGCAAGCACCACGCGATCACCGAGTACACTCCCGGCAGATGTCGTGACGCCCACAATCCTGTTCCCTGCGCGCTCGAAACCCTGCACTTCACACTCTTCGCGAATCTCGACATTGGGCATCGCCAGCAGCGCAGCCTTGAGCGATTTCACCAGCCGCGG
>JARDZH010000078.1 GCA_029240955.1 Pseudomonas sp.
CCAGATGCTGGAGCTGCCGCCGCCTTGGATTTTCAGTTCTGTCCTGGCGGACAGCGTGATGCGTTCGGCGCTAGCAGTGATGTCGAGCTCTGCAAGCAGCTTGATGCTGTTCTTCAACGCTCGAATATCGATGTCGCCCGACCCTACGATCAGGCGCCAGCCCAGGTTCTGTACGAACAGACGCATGCCCTGACTGGCGCTCGCCAGCAAGCGTTTGCCAATGGAGAGGCTGGTGTGGCCAGTGCTGCTCAAGGCCAGATGTTCACCGGTCGCGACATGGGTGGAGCCGGACGTGGTCAGGGCGATGCCCGACGGGCTGGCCATTACCAGATGCGGCTCGCTGAATTCCGGGGAACGTCCGGCCGACGGGTTGCCTGCGCCAGTACCGATGATGCCTGCGTGCTGCAGGTGCAGCGCCTGCGCAACTACATCCTGGTCGCCGCTCTCTTGGGCGAGACAGTGCCGGGCCTGATCCGAAAAACCTTGCTGCTGGTCGCTCGCAACCTTTAGCCGCTCGGACGTTTCCGGCAGGTCCTTGTGGTGCTTGGCCGCGTTGGTTCGGGAGTGCGTAGTGATGAGCAGGCCGGACCCTGCCCGAATCGCGCCATGGTGATCGGTGCGCAGCTCGAAGCCTTCGCCCCGCGGCTCGCCGCCTGACGGGCGCGGATGAGTGAGATAGCCCAGATTGAGTGCGCTCGCGCCATGGTCGCTGCGCAGCGCGACGCTGATCTGCCCGGTGGTGTCGTCGATACGCAGCTCGTTGCTGCGGCTGCCCTTGTACTCATGGCTTTTGAGCATCGACAGCGTTTTGTGATCAGGCAGCTTGTACGCAGGCAAATGGGTGCCGTTGTACAGGCAACCGCTGATCACGGGCTGATCCGGATCACCTTCCAGAAAGCTGACCAGCACCTCCATGCCAACGCGAGGCAGTGTGAGCGCGCCCATTTGCTGGCCGGCCCAGTTGGACGCCACACGAATCCAGCAACTGCTGTGTTCGGCGGGCCCTTTGTCGCGATCCCAGAAAAACCGGACCTTGACCCGTCCGAGGTCATCGCAATAGATCTCTTCGCCCGCCGGACCGGTCACGACCGCGCTTTGGCTGCCAAGCACTTTCGGTTTGGGATGATCCAGCGGCGGACGAAAAGGCGTGTCCCGCTCGATGGCGGAGAAACGGTTGCGATAACCTTGAGAAAACCCTTGGCGGTGGTCTGGAGACTGGGCGCCCGCGTACGCTTTAAGGACCTGAGGCTGTTTGCCTTCATGCTGTACTTCAGTCAGCAGCCATGATGTGTTCCAGGCCTGCACACTATGAAGTCGGAGCGCAAAGGCATGGCCGCAGACCAGTAGAGCTTGATCGCTTTGACCCTGCGCCACTTGGTAGTCGCTGCGATGGCGCTCCAGAGCACGGGCTGCCAGCCGCTCACCGCGCTGGCGCTCGGTGAATCGACCCGGATAGTCGTAGTCCTCCAGTTCGGGTTGTGAGGCTGCAGCGGCAGCCGCTTCGCTTTCCAGCACGCGGGCAGGTTGGGCGCAGTCGTAATCCCGGCGAGTAACCTGGGTGGTGCGCGTCGCGAGACGCACGCCAAATTCGTGAACGAAAGGAGCATCGGGGCATAGCCCGCTGGCGAAGTGGAAATCGAGTGGCGGCAGCTCGGGAAATGCGGACGGGTGATCGCCAAATACCAGCATGTGAGCCGAAGCGCTGTGCTGGAAGTGGTAATGAATGCCTTCCTCCTCGCACAGCCGGTGGACGAAATCCAGATCGGACTCGCCGTACTGCACGCAGTAGACACGCTCTGGATAGGGCCCGCAGAGGCGAAAGGAGTAGGCACCGTCCAGAATGCCGTGGTCTTCAAGCACCCGAGCGATGATCTGCGGCACGCTCATGTGCTGGAAGATTCGCTGATTGATGCGGTGCGCCAGATACGCCAGACGGGGCCGCAAGGACGCCGTGTAGCGGGTCAACCGTCCACCGGTTTCGGAACAGCGGAGGCTGTAGATCTGGCCGTGAAAACCGGCTCCGTCGTTGGAGGTTTCCAGAAACGCCAGCTGGTGCAGAAGGCTGTTCAGGTCGGCTGGCGGTTTATCGCTGACCAGCTCCAGTTCGAAAGCAAACGGCTGATTGAGCGCCTCGCGTCCGGTGAAGGCCAGAACCTGCAAATCGCTTTCGCTGCCTGCAATGAACAGGCGAAACCACGGCTGATTGGACTGTACGTTGAGTGTGGACATGGGCTCTTGCTGACTGCGGTGGACACCAGGCATCGACGCCTGTCGGGTATCCACCTCTTATCAATTACCGGGCCACTCAGATAAATTACTTGTTAATCAAGAAGATAGAGAAAATTCCCTCTGTTCATGGGCGAGATGATCTGCACAAAACAGCGAAATTCCGAGCAGGGGTTTGCGCAGCCGCGCAAGGTGTTGCGCACTGTTCAGATACGTGAGTGGGATTGGGGTGAAAGGCGCGTGAGTGGTGGAAATTCGCTAAAGGGTCGCGCAAGAACGTGCACAGAGGCAACGGCAGGGTCAGTGTCCCATCAGCCAATGCTGATGCGGTCCGGGGAGGGTCCAGAAGCCGAACAGAATCACCAGCAATCCACCTGCCATGCGCACGCCGCGTTTGCGCAGCAGGGCGGTGGTGCGCTCGGCAGCGAGGCCGGTTGCCAGCAACACCGGCCAAGTGCCGATTCCGAAGGCCAGCATCAGCCCAGCACTGTGCAAAGCGTTGCCCTGACTGGCGGCCCACAGCAACGTGCTGTAGACCAGACCACAAGGCAGCCAGCCCCACAGCCCGCCAAGCAGCATGGCCCGCGGCAGCGTCGACACCGGCAGCAAGCGACTGGCGTATGGCTGGATATGACGCCACACCCCGCGGCCCAGGCTTTCGATGCGAGTAAGCCCGCTCCACCAGCCCGCCAGATACAGGCCCATGGCGATCAACAACAGCGCTGCGACGACACGCATACCGGTTGCGCCCGGGCTGCTGGCCACGGCCCAGCCCAGCAGTCCCACCAGCAAGCCGCTTGCCGCATAGCTCAGCACACGCCCCATGTTGTAAGCGAGCAGCAGGCGCAAGCGGCGGCTGTGCTGCTCGCGCGGGATCGCCAGGGTCAGTGCGCCCATCAAGCCACCGCACATTCCCAGACAGTGTCCGCCGCCCAGCAGGCCGAGGACAAACGCCGACAGCAGTTGGGGGAGCAGGTCAGACATTGCAGACGGGATCCGCAGCGTTCGACCGGCTCTGGAAACTCGACGGCTCAGGCATCGGGCTTGGTCTCCTCGGCTTTCGGTTTGCCGCTGGCCTCATCCACGGCCGCCTGATGTTTAGGGTCCTGATCGTCGAACAGGATGCTGTGAGCAGGGCCCTCCAGATCGTCGTACTGGCCGCTGTCCACGGCCCAGAAAAAGATGTAGATGGCGACGGCGACCAGCACCAGCGCAGCCGGGATCATGATGTAGAGCGCGGACATGAGACCTCCGTGAACATCTGCCGATCGACCGGCGACGGGGCAGATTGCAGGCGCGTCAGGCGCAGCGCATTCAGCACCACGACCAACGAGCTGATGGACATGCCGACCGCCGCCCACACCGGCGTGACCCAGCCCAACGCGGCGAACGGCAGCATGAGGCCATTGTACAGCCCGGCCCACAACAGGTTTTCGATGATGATGCGGCGGGTGCGGCGTGCCAGGCCGAAGGCGGCGACCAGCGCGTCGAGCCGGTTTGCCAGCAGCACCGCGTCGGCGCTGGTTTTCGCCAAATCCGTCGCCGAACCCATGGCCACGCTGATGTCCGCTGCCGCCAGCACCGGCACGTCGTTCACGCCGTCGCCGAGCATCAGCACCTTGCGGCCTTGCTGGTGCAGCTCCCGGAGCAGAGCCAGTTTGTCGTCAGGCCTCAGTCCGCCGCGAGCTTGCTCGATACCCAACTGGTTCGCGACGCGGCTGACCATCGGCGAGCTGTCTCCTTCCAGCCTCGCGCTCGACACGCCTGCACCAATGCGGCAGCGTCGTCGCGCAGGCGGTCATCCAGCACCAGCCAGGCCAGCGGGCCTCGCTGGTCACCCAGCAACAGCCATTGACCGGATTCATCGCCGTCTACCGAACACACCTGACTCGCGCTCAACGCACAGACGAAGTGCGGCTGACCAATGCGCAAACGGCGACCGTCCACTTCACCTTCCAGCCCCAGGCCCGGTGCACTCTGCACATGCCGGGCAGCGTTGGGCGCACAGCCGAAGGCCTTTGCGATCGGATGCTCCGACCGGTTTTCCAGAGCGGCGGCGAGTGCCAGGCACTGGTCGGCGTCAAGATCTGCGAGCGGCAAAACGCTGCGCAAGGTCAGACGACCCTCGGTCAAGGTCCCAGTCTTGTCGAATATCACAGTGTCGATGTGGTTCAGCCCTTCGAGCACATGGCCACGCGTGAGCAGCAGGCCGAGCCGGTGCAGTGTGCCGGTGGCGGCAGTCAAGGCGGTCGGGGTCGCCAGCGACAGTGCGCACGGGCAGGTCGCGACCAGCATCGAAAGCACGATCCAGAATGCACGGCCTGCATCGAGATACCACCAGACCGCACCGATCAGCAGGGCCGCCAGCAGCGAAGTCTGCAGAAACCATTGCGCGGCGCGGTCGGCTATTTCCGCCACCCTGGGTTTTTGCGTCTGGGCGCGTTCCAGCAGACGGACGATGGCAGACAGCCGCGTGTCCTGCCCCAGCGCCGTAACCCGCAGCGTCAGCGGGCTTTCAACGTTCAGCGTCCCGGCCGTTACCAAAGCGCCGACCCCGCGCGCTTGCGGCAGGTATTCTCCGGTCAGCAACGATTCGTCGACGCTCGACTGGCCTTGAAGTATCAGACCATCAGCCGGAATAACCGCACCGGGCTGGACCAGCACTCGATCGTCGAGTTGCAGTTCGCGCAGCAGAATGCGCTCGCTTTGATCGTCAACGTTCAGCCGCAGGCATGAAGCAGGAAGCAGATTGACGAGATGCGCCGTGGCGGCAGCGGTGCGCGCTCGGGCTCGGCGTTCCAGGTAGCGACCAGTGAGCAGGAACAGCGCGAACATGCCTACAGCATCGAAGTAGAGTTCGCCCTCACCGGTGATGGCGGTCCAGATTCCCGCCAGGTAGGCAAGGCCAATGGCGAGAGACACCGAGACGTCCATGGTCAGATGGCGGCTGCGCAGATCGCGCATCGCACCGCGAAAGAACGGTGCGCAACTGTAAAAGACGATGGGCGTCGTCAGAAACAGCGCAACCCAGCGCAGGATCGTGTGCATCTGCGGGCTGAGATCGAGGTTGAATTCGGGCCAGGTTGCCATGGTCGCCATCATTGCCTGAAACCACAGCAAGCCCGCGACGCCCAGTCGTCGCAGGGCAAGGCGGTTCTCGCTCGCCAGTTGCTCGCTGGCGCGGTCGGCCTGCCACGGATGCGCGGCGTAGCCGATGCTGCGCAGATCGCTGAGCAGCTGACTGAGCGGTAAACGGCTCTGATCCCAGCGAACCTGCAGCCGGTGGTTGGACAGATTTAGCTGAACGTCGGTCACGACCTCCAAACGCCGCAGGTGCCGCTCGATCAGCCAGCCACACGCAGCGCAGCTGATACCTTCCACCAACAAGGTGGTCTCGCTCAGATCGCCTTCGCGATGCACGAACGGTGCTTGCACATCCGGGCGGTCGAACAGCGCCTGTTCATCCAGCAACGGGGTCGGTAACTGCTGCGGGTTGACCGAGCTTTCGCTGCGGTGGCTGTAATAGCTTTCCAGCCCTCCCGCGACGATGGCCTGCGCCACGGCCTGGCAGCCCGGACAACAGAGTTCGCGGGTTTCCCCGAGCACAATGGCGGTGTAACGGCTGCCCGCCGGGACGGGCAGGGCGCAGTGGAAGCAGGAAACGGGCGCGGTCATGGGCAATTCAGACTCGTTGCAAATGCGGATTGCGGGCAGTCAACGGCGCGCGTCCTGCGCGCCTTGCAGAGGTTCGTCGCCCAGATCCAGGTCCCGTTCATGACCGACCTGCTCTTCCTCGAACAGTCGCCAGGTCTGTCCGCCTTCAACGCCCAGCAGTTCGACGAAGCGGCGTCCCTCGACCTTGTCTTGAAGCTGCCCGATGTAGCGCTCGCCATCGGTGTTGCTGCGGGTCAGAAAGACCCGCCGGTCTTTCTCAGGCTGGGTCGGAGAAATCAGGTTCAGTTCGAGCCGCTCGGGGCGGCTGTTGCCGGTCAGGCGCAGATCGGCTTCGCCGGTCATTTCATCCAGACGTATGCGGGCGCGCAGTTGCAGGGTCTGCGCCAGCAGTTCCCGATTCAACGCGCGATTGATGCCTTTTCCGGCCTCGTAATAGTTGTCGCTGACCAGGTTGTCCGGATTGTTCACGGCGATGGTGACCATGGTCAGGCTCAGCGTCACCGAGCAGGTGAGGATCCCGATGATGATCCAGGGCCACAGATGCTTGTACCAGGGGCTTGAGGCGGTCGCGGCGTTCATGGCTGTCTCTCAGCGGATCTGCGGGCCGATGAATCGGCTGCGCGCTTCCACGCGTGAATCGGGGTCATCGACATCCTTGAGGACGAAGGTGACTTCATTGGTGGACGACGGCATTTTCTCCGGCGCGCTGGACAGTTCCACCGGCATGCTGAAGATGTCTCCAGCCGCCACCCGGAACTCTCGTCGACCTTGCAACTTCAGGTCCGGCAATCCAGTGGCATCCAGGATATAGCTGTGGTCTTTCTGGTCCTTGTTCATGACCTTGAGGCTGTAGACGTTCTCGATCCGCCCCTCGGCGTTCTCGCGATACAGCACGCGATCCTTGGTGACGTCGAAGCCAACCAGCGAGCGAGTCATGAACGCGGCGGTCAGCAGGCCGATCATCAGCAACAGCACCAGTGCATAGCCGATCAGCCGAGGCCGCAGCTTGTTCGTCACCTGACCGGAAAGGTTATGTTCGGTGGTGTAGCTGATCAGCCCGCGAGGATAATTCATCTTGTCCATGATGGTGTCGCAGGCGTCTACGCAGGCGGCGCAACCGATGCACTCCACCTGCAGGCCGTCGCGAATGTCGATGCCGGTCGGGCAGACCTGAACGCACATGGTGCAATCGATGCAGTCGCCCAGACCATGCGCCTTGTAGTCCAGATCCTTCTTGCGCGGCCCGCGCCGCTCGCCGCGACGTGGGTCGTAGGAAACGATCATGGTGTCCTTGTCGAACATCACGCTCTGGAAGCGCGCATAGGGACACATATAGACGCAGACCTGTTCGCGCAGCCAGCCGGCATTGCCGTATGTGGCAAGGGTGAAAAACCCCACCCAGAAATAGGCCCAACCGTCAGCTTCGCCGGTGAACAGTTCGATGCACAGCTCTCGGATCGGGGAAAAGTAACCCACGAACGTCAGGCCAGTGACAAACCCGATCACCAGCCACAGGCTGTGCTTGCAGGCCTTGCGGACGAGCTTTTCGGCACTCATCGGCGCCTTGTCGAGTTTGATGCGTTGGTTGCGGTCGCCTTCGGTGACCTTTTCGCACCACATGAAGATCCAGGTCCAGACGCTTTGCGGGCAGGTATACCCGCACCAGACGCGTCCTGCGTAGACCGTGATGAAGAACAGACCGAATGCCGCAACGATGAGAATCCCGGACAACAGGATGAAGTCCTGCGGCCAGAAGGTAGCG
Source organism: Pseudomonas sp. (assembly GCA_029240955.1). Next base: position 7,664 of record JARDZH010000078.1, read on the forward strand.
CCAAAGATGTAGAACTTGCGTTCGGGGAGGTTCCACCACACCGCCTGATGACCGCCCCAGTTCAGCCACACCGTACCGAAATAGATAAGAAACAGCACAGCGCCGCCGACCATGCGGAGGTTGCGGAACAAGCCTGTGAAGGAGCGTGTGTAGATCTTCTCGCGCGCTGCGTAGAGGTTGACGATCTCGCCGTCTTTTTTGCTGGGCGGGGTGACGTTGTGGACCGGAATCTGATTGCTCATCGGTGTGTCCCACGGCAGTGGAATATGCCTTGGCCAGTACTTGCCGGCCGAGGTCAGGTCGCGTTTCTTGTGATGTCCATGATACGCCGGGCGTTATACCCCATCGGTGCGGTCTTTGGTCGCGTTCGGTCCTGATCGCGACTCGGGCGGGTGATCTGGGTCAATGAACAGGTTAATTATGGTCCGTTCTCAGCGTGGGGCGACCGAATAACGACCGGGTTCGTCATTCAGCTGACTGACCCATGGATTGAGGACAGCAACAGCGCACTGCTTGAAATCGGCCACGTTGCGTGTCACGACCGTCATGCCATGAACCAGCGCCGTAGCGGCGATCAGAGCGTCGGATTCACTGCGCGGATCTGGAATGTGCAGCTGAGCGCATCGCTTGGCGACGGTGGCATCCACAGCCAGAATGCGGCCGGCGAAAGCGGGAAGAACATGATGGTCGAGCCATGTCCTGAGCAGCGCACCTTGAGCCGGATCGCGGCGCTCCAGCCTGAGGACGCCGGTCTCGAGCTCCAGAAGGGTAATGGCGGAAACGTACAAGCGGGACGACGCATGTGACTTGGCCCATCTCACCACGTGAGCATCAGCGTTGGGCTTTCTGAGTTCGGACACGACATTGGTGTCGAGCAGAAACATCAGCTCAGGTCCACTGGCCGAGGGATGATCGTCGCCCGCTGCGGCTCGAACTCGATCTCATGGCCGGCTGGCATCTGCAGGGCGTCAACCAGGCTGATGCTGCTGCCGGTCAACTGACGATACTCTTCAATGCTCAACAGCACGTAAGCCGGACGACCCCGGTCGGTGATGAATACCGGACCGTCGTCGGCAGCTTTCTTGGCCCCGCTCGTATCCTGATTGAAGTCACGGCTGGACATGGTCACAGTCATTGGCGAGCCTCCCTTGGCATGCATACAGGCCGAACCGCGCTGAGGCGGCTGCAGCAGAAGTCGCATGGTAAGTATGTAGCAACATGACTACAAGGCTTGAATTGTAACCTGAAGTCCTGACACAACGAGCGGTCATCAATCACTGCTCCACCGGCGGTTCATCCTTGCGCGAAAGGCTGTACACATACGCCGCGAGCAGGTGGACTTTGTCGTTACCCTGCAGCGCTTCCTGAGCCGGCATTTGTCCTTGGCGGCCGTAACGGATGGTCTGTTGCAGTTGCGCGAAACTTGAGCCGTAGATGTAGGCGGCCGGCAGGGTGAGGTCCGGGGCGCCCATCGCGACTGTGCCTTTGCTGTCCGCGCCGTGGCACGCCACGCAGTTGGCGGCGAAGATTTTCTGCCCTGCCGCCGGATCGGCCTTGGCATCCTCAGGCAGCTTTCTGCCGTTGATGCGGCTTAGCACGAACGCCGACACATCGCGCACGCCTTGATCGCCCAGCACCTCGCCCCACGCAGGCATGACCGCGTGGCGTCCGCCCAGAATGGTGGTCTTGATAGCTTGCGCCTCGCCGCCCCATCGCCAGTAGTCGTCGGTCAGATTCGGAAAGCCGTAAGCGCCCTTGGCGTCCGAGCCGTGGCACACCGAGCAGTTGGACGCGAACAGCCGGCCGCCCATCTTCAACGCCTGTGGGTCTTGCGCGACTTCCTCGATGGGCATCGCCGCATACCGGGCGAAAATCGGTCCGAAGCGCGCTTCGGCGCGGGCCATTTCCTTTTCCCACTCGTGCACGCCGGTCCAGCCGGTGCGGCCGTCGGCGAATGAGGTCTGCTTGTCGTTGTCGACGTACTTGTAACCCGGCAGCAGCCCGCGCCAGTCGCCGAGTCCGGGGTACAGCGCCAGGTACCCGAGGGAAAACACGATGGTGGCGATGAACAGCATGAACCACCAGCGCGGTAGCGGGTTGTCGTATTCCTCGATGCCGTCGAACGAATGGCCGACTGTTTCCTCGGTGGATTCCTTGCGCTGACCTTTCTGTGTCGCCAGCAGCAACCAGGTCAGGGCGACGACGGTGCCCAGGGTCAGAACGGTGACATACAGGCTCCAGAAGGTGCTCATGGCTGATCACTCCCGGCGTCGTCATTGGCCTGTTGCTCGACCTTGCGCTTAGCCTGCGGGTCGTCCGCAAACGGGAGCATGGTTGCGTCGTCGAATTCGGCTTTGCGCCTGGGGCTGAATACCCACAGCGTCAGGCCGATGAAGGCAATCATCACCACCAGCGTGCCAAGCCCGCGAATCATTCCGATATCCATTGCGCTCACCGTTTGCTCTTGATGAGGGTGCCCAGGCCTTGCAGGTAGGCCACCAGCGCGTCCATCTCGGTCTTGCCCTCGACGGCGGCCGCAGCGCCGGCGATGTCTTCGTCTGTATAGGGCGTGCCAAGCGAGCGCAGGACTTCAAGTTTCTTCGCGGTCTGCGTAGCGTCGATGCGCTTTTCCACGAGGAAGGGATACGCTGGCATCTTTGACTCCGGCACGACGTTGCGCGGGTTGTACAAATGCGCTCGGTGCCAGTCGTCAGAGTAGCGGCCGCCTACGCGCGCCAGATCCGGGCCGGTGCGTTTGGAGCCCCACAGAAACGGATGATCCCAGACGCTTTCGCCTGCTACCGAGTAATGCCCGTAACGTTCGGTTTCGGCGCGGAACGGGCGGATCATCTGTGAATGACAGCTCACGCACCCGTGGGCGATGTAGACGTCGCGGCCCTCTACCTCAAGCGCCGTTCGCGGCTTCATGCCTTCGATCGGACGCGTCGTCACGTCCTGGAAAAACAGCGGCACGATCTGCGTCAGGCCGCCGACACTGACCGCGATGACCATGAAGAAGGCCAGCAGGCCGATGTTGCGCTCAAGCGCTTCGTGCTTCATCAGTGCGCTCCCACGACTGCGATCTGCGCCGCTTCTTCAGCTTCCTTAGGATCGGAGGCCCGCACCGTTCGCATGACGTTCCAGGCCATCAGGAACATGCCGCTGGCGAAGAACGCGCCGCCGATGGCGCGCACGATGAAGCCGGGATGGCTGGCCTGCAACGCTTCGACGAAGGAGTAGGTCAGCGTGCCGTCATCGTTGATGGCTCGCCACATCAGACCCTGAGTGATGCCGTTGACCCACATCGAGGCGATGTACAGAACGGTGCCAATCGTGGCCAGCCAGAAGTGTGCGTTGATCAGCCCGATGCTGTGCATCTGCGGACGACCGAAGACTTTAGGGATCATGTGATACACGGCGCCGATGGAAATCATTGCCACCCAGCCCAGCGCTCCCGCGTGAACGTGGCCGATGGTCCAGTCGGTGTAGTGGGACAGCGAGTTGACAGTCTTGATCGCCATCATCGGTCCTTCGAAAGTCGACATGCCGTAGAACGCCAGCGAGACCACGAGGAACCGCAGGATCGGGTCGGTGCGCAATTTATGCCAGGCGCCGGAGAGGGTCATCATGCCGTTG
>JARDZH010000079.1 GCA_029240955.1 Pseudomonas sp.
TGGACCGCTGTGGGCTCACCCAGATCTGCTGATATCTGATGCACCCGGTCCGAGAGTACTTGCATTGAGCCTGTACTCATATCGGACTCGGCCATCGGAGCGTGAATCGCACCCGGCTCGATCTGTATCGCATCCTGAGCCAGCACTTGAGACGAAAGTGCCCACGACAGCATGGATGCCGAGACGTAGCAGAACTTCCTGTTTCCTTTACGCATTATTGATTCTCCAATGATTATTGTTATAACAGCGACAGCGATATCACTATGAAGATCACGTAAACAATGTGTCTAGGCCGAGTCAACGGCATTCAAGAAAACTCGGAACATTCCTACAAAAAAGTCCACACGCGTGTGTCAGTAACCAAGGCATATTCAGAACCTCAGTATTTCCAGTGGGTATACAGAAGAGGCCGGGGCCAGCTGTGTATAAGGCATTCTATAAACACTCGAAGAATCAGCACGCTTACTGTCTGACACCAACTCACTGCCCGCGATGGCCGGCCCGGACGGCCACTCAGCCTGCAGTCGGCCATCCGTCCAGCCATGCGCGCCTCTCAAGGCATCCGCCAAATCAACGCCGCACCGGTCAGTTGGTGGTGGCGCTTGCCACGCGGCCGCAAGTAGCAAGCCAGGTACGAGAAAAGTAAATGCATCAGTCTTGCTCATGATCATCGTTAAGGCAGTGTCCTTTTAGCTTGCAGAATTGACCTACATCAGGGGCTTCGACGTAAACAGAGCAACCTGTATGGGTCAACCATTCACTCACAGAACAGGACGTTTCCTACACACTTATCAGGCCAAGGTTTGCCGTTGCCAGCCGTTAACCTCATAACAAAACACCGATTAGGAAAGGCTGATGAACATAGACACCTCCCAAAAAAAAATGTGGCCGCTTGTTAAATCTGAAAACTTGGCGCGACCACGATCTGACGCCGAGGACCTAAAGTCTCCAGCGCGAACTACAACTAAGCAACATGACCCAAACGCCGAGTTCTACAGTCGCGAGGAAGCACCATGGCTGCTCAAGAATTCAAAAGGTGAAATCCATGAAGCCCATAGACATATCTCCAAAGAAGACAATGAAGTCCTGAAGGACAGGTACCTTAGCGCTATCCACGATGAGGCCAGCGAAACGCTCCGTACCATGTTCGACAGCTTCCACTCCTTCAAACAGCAGGTTTCCTACACCAATCCGGAACTGGCAAAGAAATATTTCGGTTTCACCCTGGGCTTCGATCAACAGATAAAAGTCACTGACCCAGACAAAGTGTTAACGCCCGCTGAGGTCGGTTATCTCACAGAGCAACTGAACAACCGCAAGGGCTTACAGGAAGACGTGCGAACCCACGCTCGGCTTTTGATGACTCTGAACGACCATGACCGCAAGAACTTCCCTGATCGGCACAAGCTCAATCTCGAAAATTACAGCCGTATCATCGACTACGGTCAGCTTTTCACCCGCAACACCATCGGCAGTTTTCTCAAGGTCCTCAACTACCAACTGGAACGCTACGCCGAAAAGATCGACGAAAAAAAGCCCGACTCACGGATCGACGTGCGCGCCTGACGCCCTATGCGGACCGGTCACAGCCGGCTCGCTATTCGATCTGGACAATTTCTCCTGCAAGCGCAGCGAGCGACTAAGCTTGTGTCAGGTGCGTTTAACAGGGTGACCGGGCCAATCGACTATGGGCGTATTACGGCATTCCGATATCGAGCAGGATGCAGTTCCGGCTGATCGGCAGGGTGATTCCAGCGCGCCGCGAGGTCCCCGGCGCCGGCGGTATGGCTGGCGTGTCTTCTGGGTCGTGGTTGCGACGGGCGGTGTGGTGCTTGGGGCTGCGGTTGCGGTGGAGAGCCGCAGTTCCCGGTTGCAGGCGTGGGAATTCAATCGGTTTGCGGCAAGCCTGAGTTACTCAGTGCAGCCTGGCCCGAGCGACGCGGTGGTGTATCCCGGCGATGGGCCGTTCGACAAACGCCTTGGTTACTCCTCGCTCGACGAATTCGTGCCACGCCTGCTCAAGCGCGATTACCTCATTACCCGCCAGACCCAGTTCTCTCCTGAGCTGATGCGCTACAGCCAGCACGGCTTTTTCGTGCCTTATCAGGAAAAGCCGCAAGCGGGTCTCTCGTTGACGGATTGTCGGGGCGCGCCGTTATATGAATTTCGGTATCCACAGCAGCTCTACCCGGATTTTGCCGCTATCCCGCCGGTGGTCGTCCACAGTCTGTTGTTCATTGAGAATCGCAACCTGCTCGACCCGAATCAGCCGCTGGCCAATCCGGCGGTCGACTGGCCGCGTTTCGTCATGGCGGCGTGGTCGCAAGTTGCCAAGCTGCTCGCACTGCCGGGACAGTCCGCAGGCGGCAGTACGCTGGCCACTCAGCTCGAGAAATATCGTCACTCTCCGGATGGCCTGACTCAGTCTGGCATCGAAAAACTGCGGCAGATGATCTCCGCCAGCGTCCGCGCTTACCAACCGGGCGTTGAAACCCTGCACGTGCGCCAGCAGGTGGTGCGGGATTACTTGAACAGCGTGCCGCTCTCGGCGGTGCCGGGGCATGGCGAGGTGCATGGTCTGGCTGAAGGGCTGCGTGTCTGGTTCGGCGCGGACTTCGCCAGAACCAACGCGATATTGGCGTCTGAGCCTCAGGACGCCAAAGGCTTGGCAGCTAAAGCAGTAGCCCTGCGCGAGGTGTTGTCGCTGGTAATCGCCCAGCGGCGGCCTTCGCATTATCTGTCCAAAGGCCGGCTGGAATTGGCGGATTTGACTGACAGCCACATCCGGCTGCTGGCCCAGGCCAACGTCATCGATCAGCCGCTGGCCGACGCCGCGCTCGGCGCGACCCTGACGTATCGCGACTGGGTGCAGCAGCCAACCGTACAACCGGTCGAGACTAACAAGGGCATCAGCGTCGCGCGCAGTCGGTTGTCCGCTCTGCTTGATCGTCCGTTTTACGATCTGGACCGGCTCGACCTGTCTGCCACCAGCACCCTGAATGGCGAGTTGCAGAACAGTGTCAGTCAATACCTGCGCGACCTTGCGAATCCGGAGTTCGCGGCCAACATCGGCTTACTCGGCGAACGTCTTCTGACACCGGCCAGCACGGGGCAGGTGCGCTACAGCTTCACCTTGTTCGAGCGCGGCAGCGATGGCTCGCGGGTACGCGTGCAGACCGACAACACGGACCAGCCGTTCGACATCAACGAAGGCAGCAAGCTGGAACTGGGCTCGACGGCCAAGCTCAGGGTCCTCACCACGTACCTGGAAATTATTGCCGAGCTGCACGGCCGCTACGCCGAGCTGAACAATGCGCAACTCAGAAAGATCCCGATTGAACCGCCCGACCGCCTTACCCGCTGGGCCGTGGATTACCTGATGCAGAACAAAGATCGCGATCTGTCGAAAATGTTGTCGGCAGCGCTGGATCGCAAATACTCGGCCAGCCCCGGCGAAAGCTTCTTTACCGGAGGCGGCCTGCACCGCTTCAACAACTTTCGGCGCGAGGATGACCAGCGCCTTCCCACGCTGCGCGAATCCCTTCGGGAGTCGATCAACCTGCCGTTCATTCGTCTGATGCGCGACGTAGTGCGCTACAGCACCTATCAGGGGCCCAACAACAGCGCGGCGCTGCTCAAGGATGATCGCAATCCTCGGCGACAGGAGTATCTGGCCGAATTCGCCGACCGCGAAGGCCGCGTATTCCTGCTGCGGTTCTGGAAGCGCTACCGCGAGAAGACGACCGAACAGCGCGTAGAAACCTTTCTGGACGGCATTCGTCCGACTGCTTCAAGGCTGGCAGCGGTACACCGTTACCTGTGGCCAAGTGCGGACCGGGCCAGGTTCGACGCTTTTGTCCGTGCCCATGTGGCGGAAGGCAAGGCACGCGCCGCGCTGACCGAGAAGCGCCTGAGCGACCTTTACACAAGCTATGGGCCGGGCGCGTACGATCTGCCCGACCAAGGCTACATCGCTCGCGCTCACCCGTTGGAGCTGTGGCTGGTCGGCTATCTGCTGCAGAATCCTGACGCGCATTTCAAGGATGCCGTGACCGCCAGCCGCCATGAGCGCCAGGAAGTCTACGGCTGGCTGTTCAAGAGCCGGCACAAGGGTGCCCGCGACAGCCGCATCCGGACCATGATGGAAGTCGAAGCCTTTCTGGACATCGAGCAACGCTGGCAGCGTGTCGGTTATCCGTTCGACCATCTGGTGCCATCGCTGGCGACCGCCATCGGCAGCTCGGGCGATCGTCCCGCGGCATTGGCGGAACTGATCGGCATCATTCAGAACGATGGAGTCCGTCTGCCTGCTGTGCGCATCGACAGTTTGCACTTTGCCGCAGACACGCCGTACGAAACCGTGTTCACGATCAATCCTGATCTGGGCAAGCGGGTGTTGCCGTCTGAAGTGGCAGGGGCGTTGCGCGAAGCCCTTTCGCAAGTGGTGGAAGGCGGTACGGCCAAGCGAGTGCAGGGCATTTTCAAACTGCAGGACGGCAGCCTGCTGACCATGGGCGGCAAGACCGGCACGGGCGACAACCGCATCCAAAGCGTGGGCGCGGGAGGACGCATCATCAGTTCGAAAGCCATCAACCGCACGGCAACTTTCGTGTTTTACATCGGCGACCGTCACTTCGGCACCCTGACGGCCTATGTTCCGGGCCGCGCAGCTGAGGGATTCCGGTTCACGTCGGCATTGCCGGTGCAAGTGCTCAAAGGGATGGCGCCGATTCTCACACCGTATCTGGAAAAGGATGGCAACGCTTCGTGTGAGAGTCCGCCTGCACACACTACCGCGGGAATCTGACGAGCACGGAACACGCCTGCACACCCGACAAATGAGAACCGTTCGTCTTAAGCGCTTGCAGACACTTTAAGATATATCTTAAGGTATATCTAACTTGTTACGAGAGATGAAGACGATGCGTGATGACCCTCACCACACTCCCCCGCTTCGCGAGCACGGCGACGGCTTTGAGAAACGCCCTCGCCGCGAAGGCGGTGGCCGCGGCCCCCGTGTATTCGCTCCCGGCGATCTGAAATTGCTGTTGCCGGCTTTGATCGCCGAACAACCCTGCCATGGTTATGACCTGATCCGTCAGATCGAAGGCATGTTTGACGGTGCTTATAGCCCGAGCCCAGGCGTGATCTACCCCACGCTGACTTTTCTTGAAGAAAGTGAACTGATTACTGGTGACGCCCACGGCGGCAAGAAGCTTTACACCATTACCGCTGCCGGTGCCGCCTGGCTGGCCGAGCAAACTGTGGCGCTGGACGGCGTCCGAACGCGGATCGACGTCAGCAAACGCTCGCTGCGCGGCCACGACCGCCCCGCCGAAATCCATGAGGCGATTCACAACCTGCGCCATGCATTGCATCTGCACCACGGCCGCTGGAGTCCTGAAGAAATTCTCAGGGTTCGGGATCTGCTCAACAATACTGCCAAGGCCATCGTCGACGGCCCTCTTGAATCTGCCGGAAAATTCGCATGAGTACAGAACAATCCATTCACCGTGTCATGCACGAAATCAAACGTCGCAAGCTCGAAGTGCTGCGGGTCAGCGAAGTCACACCGCTGATGCGCCGTATCACCCTGCGTGGGCCGGAACTTGAGGGCTTCATCAGCCTGGGGACGGACGACCACGTCAAACTGTTTTTCGCCAGCACGCCCGAAGAACAGGCTGCATTGGACAACTGGGTGCCCATGAGCGAGAGCGACGGCCCACGTCCGGCCATGCGTGACTACACGCCGCGCCGCTACGACGCGCAAACCGGTGAACTGGATATCGACTTTGTTCTGCATGGCGAAGGCCCGGCCGCGACCTGGGCGGCGCAGGCTGAACCCGGTCAGTTCCTGCACATTGCCGGGCCGCGCGGCTCGATGGTGGTGCCGGACATGTTCGACAGCTACCTGCTGATCGGCGATGAAACGGCGCTGCCGGCCATCGCCCGTCGTCTGGAATCACTGCCCGCCAATCGCGCGGCGCTGGTAGTCGTCGAGGTCGCCAGTCCACAGGAGCAGCAGGTGTTCGACAGCGTCGCTCAGGTGGACGTCATCTGGATCGTACGGGGTGAGCAGGACCTGCAAAGCGTGGTGCGCCGCCTGGAAATGCCGGAAGGCAAGCTGTACGCCTGGGTCGCGACCGAGTCAGGCTTGTCCCGCAAGCTGCGCCGTATATTGCTGGACGAGTTCGGCCTGAACGAAGAGTTCGTCAAGGCCGCAGGCTATTGGCGGCAGGAAAGCAGCGTCGAGGCTTGATCCTGGGCGAGACGGGTTGAGGCGAATAGACGCCTCAACCCGAACGCCGTGACATCAGCCGATCCGCTCCCACGACCATCAGACAGATCACCACGAATCCCGCCAAAACCCCCGCCGCATTCGCAAAGGCCCTCGCGTAGCCGATCGTGCCGACGTCGATGAACGGGTACATGTAGTCCCCGATCACGTCGCCGCGCAGCAGCACGTAGCCGAAATAGATAATCGGATACAGCATCCACAGGCCGACATGCTTCAAGCGCAACAGGCCTTTGGGTACGTACAGTGCCCAATACAATACGAATGCGATCGGCACCACGTCGTGCAGCAACTCGTCCGCCACTCGCTGCCAGCCTTGCGGTTGCCACAGGTGACGCAGAAGGATGTTGTAAGCGACGCCTACCAGCGCGATGCTGGCGGCGATGCCCGCGCACACCACCGGGTTGCGGAAGAAGCGGTGGCCGGCCGACTGTCCTGAACTGAGTGCGCAGCTCAGCGCAATCGCGACCAGCGTGTTGCTCAGGACGGTGAAGAAACTGAAGAACCGTACCAGTCCGCCCAGCAGACTCGCGTGGTCAGCCAGTCGCCCAATGAAAATCAGATAAAGCTGAATCGCCAGCCCGGCCCAGCCGAGGCTCGCGGCTACCCACATGAAACAGCGCTTTCCCTGCGCTCGTTGCGAAATATCGCTGAACATCTGTCGTGAATCCTTGAAAGCACATCCTTGTGTCTGGCCTGTCTCGGCCCTTGCCGTTACCGGGTTCTATTCCTGCCGCTGGCTACCAGCCCTTGCTGCGGTGGAGCTTCACGTACAGCGCCTCGACCTTCTCCCGCGCCCATGGAGTCTTGCGCAGGAACGTCAGGCTGGACTTGATGCTCGGGTCGCTCTTGAAGCAGCGAATGTCGATGCGTTCGGCCAGACCGGACCATTCGTAGTGTTCGACCAGAGCCTTGAGGATCTGCTCGAGCGTGACGCCGTGCAGAGGATCATTGGTAGAAGTTGTCATGAATAACCTTGTAAGCGGTGAGCCACGTCGATAGCTGGAGGTGCGCACCTTAGCCGAGCTGCCGCGTGGCGGGAAGCATCATAAAAGGGTGTTTGCAACAGACTGTTGGCACCCCCCGCT
>JARDZH010000080.1 GCA_029240955.1 Pseudomonas sp.
AGAGAAAGTTGTACCCAAAGTCTGTTGGCATAACTGTGGATAAAGTGTTTGCCGTGTGCTGGAGGCCTTGTCCGTAAAGGCTTCCAGACGTTTGATCAATAAACGATCAGTGTCTTTGCAATCTGACATCACGTCAATTACAACGTGTTTCCCACAATTACTGTGGGTCTGCCTGTGGGTAAGTTGTTCGTGGATGGCGCCAAGCGCTACAAATGCTGGCTTGACGCGGGGTTGGTCGTTTTTTGTACAGTACGTTAAGTATATGTAGGAACGACCGGGGCGACGATCCGCCTGCCCACGACTCGAACGACGCGGATTGCCTGAATGTGCGCGTTATCGTTCGTCGCGGGCAAGCGCGCTCCTACTCGTGGTTCACCGCCACACCCTTGAGATACGGCGCAGGCTCTGCCCCGAGATTTTCAAGCATGCGTGAGCTGTACCAGTCGATGAAGTTGACCACGCCAAACTCGTACGTTTTTGAATAAGGCCCAGGCTGGTAGGCGGTGGAATTGATCCCCCGCTGGTTTTCCTCGGCCAGACGACGGTCCTGGTCGTTGGTCGCATCCCACACTTCGCGCATGCGCTGCACGTCGTAGTCGACGCCTTCCACTGCGTCCTTGTGGACGATCCATTTGGTGGTGACCATGGTTTCCTGCGCGCTGATCGGCCACACGGTGAAGACGATCACGTGGTCGCCCATGCAATGGTTCCACGAATGCGGCAGGTGCAGGATGCGCATCGAGCCCAGCTCGGGGTTCTGAATCCGGCCCATGAGCTTTTTGCAGCCGACCTTGCCGTCCAGGGTCATCGAAACCGTCCCCTTGAGCAGCGGCATGCGCACGATTCGGTTACGCAGCCCGAAGCTGGCGTGGGCGTAAGGAATCTTCTCGGCGTCCCACGCAGCAGCAGACGCGGCCACGTGATCCTTGAACGCCTGATCGGCGCGCGGATCGGTGACGTCATCCCATTCCAGCAGGGTCTTCAACAGCTCGGGGTGCGACCCGTTGCAGTGGTAGCATTCGCGGTTGTTCTCCAGCACCAGTTTCCAGTTGGCCTTTTCCAGCAAGGTGGTTTGCACTGCCACCTTGGTGTTTTCCATGTCGTAGGGCTCCATGTAATGGCGCAACGTGGACAGGAATTCGTCAATGGCGGGTGGATTCTCCGCCAGGCTGATGAAGATGTAGCCCCCGGCGGTTTTCACATGGATGGGCTTGAGGCTGAACTGCTTCATGTCGAAGTCGGCGCCCATTTCGGTGCCCGCATACAGCAGGCGGCCGTCCAGCTCGTAGGTCCACTGGTGATACGGGCAGACCAGTTTGGCGACCTTGCCTTTCTCACCTGTGCACAACCGGGAGCCGCGATGGCGGCAGACGTTATGGAAGGCGTTGACGCTGCCGTCCGGCCCGCGCACCACCAGGATCGGATTCTTGCCGATCTGTAGAGTCAGGTAATTGCCCTTGGCCGGAATTTCGCAGGTCATGCCGGCGATCAACCATTCCTTATGGAAGATCTCCTGCATGTCGATGTCGAACAGGCGCTCGTCGCAGTAGAACGGCTGCGGCAGGGAATAGGTGCGCTCGCGGTTCTGGAGCATGTCGGCAGTAGCCTTGCGTGCGGGTTCCAGCGGGTCGCCCAGGCTCAATGTTGCAGTAACGTCCATTTCAAGTCCTCATGACCGCGCGCCGGCGGTCCGCGAATGTGGCTGATGCGGTGGTCGGAAATTGCACGCAAGACGACCCGCGGATCGACGAAATACAAGGGTAAAGATTTCGTGACGATCTGGTGCGGAGTGTGGAGCTGCGTGAAGAGCGAACCTTATCCATGGGCGACATGGCCGAATCCGTTCCCGACGCGTCAGCCCCGGTAAACCGGGCCTGGTCGCCATAAGCATGTGAATGTCGCGGATAGGTAAACAGACGCCTTGGCCGTTACGCAGAATTCACACTACGAAAGGCCGGTGGTCGGCCGTGGAGAGCCAGCATGTCGCAAAGTTTTCTGAACCCGGTAACGACCCAGACCTGGGCCAACGGCCGTCACCTGGTCCGGGTCGTCAAAGTGATCCAGGAAACCTGGGACGTGCGCACGTTCTGCTTTATGGCCGATCAGCCGATCCTGTTCTTCTTCAAGCCCGGTCAGTTCGTGACGCTGGAGCTGGAAATCGACGGCGTGCCGGTCATGCGCTCCTACACCATCTCCAGTTCGCCGTCCGTGCCTTACAGCTTTTCGATCACCATCAAGCGCGTGCCGGGCGGCAGGGTGTCCAATTACCTGCACGACACCCTGCATGAAGGTCAGGAACTGGCGGTACACGGCCCGGTGGGACTGTTCAACGCCATCGACTTTCCAAACCCGAAGATTCTCTATCTCAGTGGCGGGGTCGGTATCACCCCGGTCATGTCCATGGCGCGCTGGTTCTACGACACCAACGGCAATGTGGACATGGTGTTCGTGCACAGCGCGCGCTCGCCCAAGGACATCATCTATCACCGCGAGCTGGAACATATGGCCTCGCGCATCGACAACTTCAGCCTGCACCTGATCTGTGAAAAGCATGGCCTGGGTGAGCCGTGGGCGGGCTATCGCGGTTATCTGAATCAGAAGATGCTGGAGCTGATCGCCCCGGATTTCATGGAACGCGAAGTCTTCTGCTGCGGGCCGACGCCGTACATGAACGCGGTCAAAAGGCTGCTGCAGGACAACGGCTTCAACATGGCTCAATACCATGAAGAATCTTTCGGTGCGACACCGCCCGAGGCGCGTGCCGATGCAGTCGAACAGGCGGAAATCGCCGCCGAGGCGCCGGATGTCGACGTCGCGGACCTGCACCAGGTGGAATTCACCGATACCGGCAAGAGCATTCGTGTCGCGCCGGGTGAAACCGTGCACGCCGCTGCAGCCAAGCTGGGCCTGATGATTCCCAAGGCCTGCGGCATGGGCATCTGCGGCACCTGCAAGGTCATGAAGCTGAGCGGCGAGGTGGAAATGGAGCACAACGGCGGCATCACCGACGATGACGTGGCCGAGGGTTACATTCTGTCCTGCTGCAGCGTGCCCAAAGGGGATGTGCGGATCGAGTATTGAAGAAGGGCGGCCTACGCCTGACTTTGTTTGTAGGCCGCCAACGCCGGCAACAATTGCTGGTCGATGGCCTGGCGCACGGCCGGAAGAATGGTCGCGCTGCCTGTCAGCAATTGTTCCACCAGGCGCCGCAAGGCGATGGCCCTGTCGCTGGTCAAACCGCACACCGCCTGGGCGCAGGCTTGCTCGGCCGTTGCCCCGCTGGGCATTTCAAACCCCAGCGCCCGGAGTTGTGCCAGCAGGTCTTCCTGATCGATCAAATCGGCGTGCATCATGGCGATGGTTCCTGTGCTCGGTTTTTCCTGATTCTGGTGGCGCGCCACCGTCACGACAACCCCGCATGATGACCACTGGCTGAATTACCTATGGTCAGGTCGTTTTCAGTTAAGTCGCTCTCGGCCAGCTTGTTCGTGGCCAGTTTTTGCTAAACTGCGCGGCCTTCCAGGAGTCGCCATGAATTACCGTCACGCCTTCCACGCCGGCAACCACGCCGATGTATTCAAACACCTTGCACTGACTCGCCTGATCGCGCTGATGTCGCGCAAGGAGCAGCCGTTCGCCTATCTCGACACCCACGCCGGGCTCGGGCTCTACGACCTGCAAGGCGACCAGGCCACCCGCACCGGCGAATGGCTCGAAGGCATCGGCCGCTTGTGGGGCGCACAGGATCTGCCCGCGCTCGCTGCCGACTATCTGCAAGTGCTGCACGACATGAACCCGGATGGCGAACTGCGCTACTACCCAGGCTCGCCTGAGCTGGCGCGCCGCCTGACTCGCCAGCGTGAGCGAGTGCTGCTCAACGAGAAGCATCCGGAAGACGGACGTCTGCTCAAGGAAAACATGAAAGGCGACCGCCGGGTTGCGGTGCATCTGGGAGAAGGCTGGCATGTGCCGCGTGCCCTGCTGCCCGTGGCCGAGAAGCGCGCGGTCATGCTGATCGATCCGCCATTCGAGCAGCTCGACGAAATGAAGCGCTGCGCGGTGGCGTTGAAAGAAGCCATCAGCCGTATGCGCCAGACGGTTGCGGCGATCTGGTATCCAATCAAGGACCAGCGACTGCTCAAGCGTTTCTATCAAGATCTGGCTGAAACCGGCGCCCCCAAGTTGCTGCGCGTCGAGCTGTACGTCCACCCCCTCGACACCCCGGCCAGCCTCAACGGCTCAGGCCTGGCGATCGCCAACCCGCCGTGGGGTCTGGAGGAAGAGCTGCGCGAGCTGATGCCGTATCTGGCCGAAAAGCTCGGCCAGACCAAAGGCGGGTGGAAGATGGATTGGCTGATTTCAGAATAAGCCCACGTTTCGCTAGCGGCTCTTACAGATGCAGCACAGACCTGATGTAGGAGCGCGCTCCAAATTGTAGGACTGAGCTTGCTCGCGATCGGCTGCGTTAGCAGTCGTAAACATCAGCAAGCTGCGCGTCGATTTCGTCGCAAGCTAACGCTCCCTCCCACTAGTCCGCGCACGCCTGCAATCGTTGGCTGGAACACGGGCTCTGTAGGAGGGAGCGGAGCTCGCGACAGGGCCAGTGCAGGCGTAACGGCTGCGTCGCCGTACACGACCTCGCCGCGGGCAAGCGCGCTCCTACACCAGGCGCGCTCCAAATTGTAGGAGTGAGCTTGCTCGCGATCGGCTGCGTTAGCAGTCGTAAACATCAGCAAGCTGCGCGTTGATTTCGTCGCGAGCTAACGCTCCCTCCCACAAGTCCGCACACGCCTGCAATCCTTGGCTGGAATACGGGCTCTGTGGGAGGGAGCGAAGCTCGCGACAGGGCATTTCAGACGCCGCATATGGTGTGCCGGGACAAGCGCTTCGCCAGCAAGCTGGCTCCTACAGGTGTTGGCTGCGTTTAACGCGCCGCTTCACGCATCGGCTTGCCGCGTGCCGGGCGGTCGCCGGCCTTGAAGTAGGCGGCGGTGCTGCGCGGCAGTGGTTGGCGACCTCGGATCTTGTCGGCGATTTTCTCGGCGATCATGATGGTCGGCGCGTTCAGGTTGCCGGTGGTGATCAGCGGCATGATCGACGCATCGACCACGCGCAGCCCTTCCAGCCCGTGCACTCGGCCCTGACCGTCTACCACAGCCATCTCGTCGGTGCCCATCTTGCACGAGCAGGACGGGTGATACGCCGTTTCGGCATGTTCACGAACGAACTGGTCCAGTTGCTCGTCAGTCTGCACTTCGATACCCGGGCTGATCTCGCGACCACGGTATTGATCCAGCGCTGGCTGCTGGATGATTTCACGGGTCAGGCGAATCGCGTCACGAAATTCCTGCCAGTCCTGCTCCGACGACATGTAGTTGAACAGGATGCTCGGGTACTCGCGCGGATCCTTTGACTTGACCTGCACCCGGCCGCGACTCGGCGAGCGCATGGAACCTACGTGCGCCTGAAAACCATGCTCCTTCACTCCTTTGGTGCCGTTGTAGTTAATTGCAACGGGCAGGAAGTGGTACTGAATATTCGGCCACTCGAACTCTTCGCTCGAACGGATAAAGCCGCCGGCTTCGAACTGGTTGCTGGCGCCAATGCCTTTGCCCAGAAACATCCACTTCGCACCGATAGGCGGCTGGTTCCACCACAGCAGGGAAGGGTACAGCGAGACCGGCTGAGTGCAGGCGTACTGAAGATACATTTCCAGGTGGTCCTGAAGATTCTGACCGACACCAGGCAGGTCGTGAACCACGGGGATATCCAGATCGCGCAACAGTGCGGCAGGGCCGACGCCGGAGCGTTGCAGGATCTGCGGCGATGCGATCGCGCCGCCGCACAGCAGAACTTCCTTGCGTGCACGGGCTTCGAGGCGGGTGTTGCTGTCGCCGACCAGATACGCCACACCGACGGCGCGCTTGCCGTCGAACAGAATGCGATCGGTCAGCGCATGCGTCACGATGGTCAGCGTGGAGCGCTTCTTCGCTTCGTCCAGATAGCCACGTGCGGTGCTGGCGCGACGACCATTGGGCGTTACGGTGCGGTCCATCGGGCCGAACCCTTCCTGCTGATAGCCGTTCAGGTCATCGGTGCGCGGGTAACCGGCTTGAACGCCGGCTTCGACCATGGCGTGAAACAGCGGATTGTTGCCCTGCTTGGGCGTGGTCACGCTGACCGGGCCGTCGCCGCCGTGGTAATCGTTGGGGCCGATGTCACGGGTTTCCGCTTTGCGGAAGTACGGCAGGCAATCCAGATAGCTCCAGTCTTCAAGACCCGGCTCTTTGGCCCAGCCGTCGTAGTCCATGGCGTTGCCGCGGATGTAGCACATGCCGTTAATCAGTGACGAACCGCCCAGACCTTTACCACGGCCGCATTCCATACGACGGTTGTCCATGTAAGGCTCCGGCTCGGTCTCGTAAGCCCAGTTGTAGCGGCGACCTTGCAGCGGAAAGGCCAGCGCGGCCGGCATCTGGGTGCGGAAGTCCAGACGATGGTCCGGGCCGCCTGCTTCGAGCAGCAGAACGGTAACGCCCGCGTCTTCGGTCAGACGGGCCGCCAGAGTGTTACCGGCCGAGCCGGCACCGATGATGATGTAGTCGAATTCCTGGGTCATGAATGAGCCCCTCGTGTAGATAAATCGATGGGGAATGCATTGCGCACTCGACCCCTTGCACCCCATGCAGGTGCGCTACCCGGGCTAGCGGGTCGCGGGCAAGCGCTCCTACAGGGCTGCGCTTGCTCGGTCGGCGTCAGAACACCGACGCGTAGTCGCCTAGTTCAACCTGAACCGACTTGATGCAGGTGTACTGCGCCAGCGAACTGATGCCGTTCTCACGACCGACGCCGGACTGCTTGTAGCCGCCGACCGGCATTTCCGCCGCCGACTCGCCCCAGGTGTTGATCCAGCAGATGCCGGCTTCCAGCAGATGGATCACCCGGTGAGCACGGTTCAGGTCGCGAGTGACGATGCCGGCTGCCAGACCGAAATCGGTGTCGTTGGCGCGGCGCACCACTTCTTCTTCGCTGTCGTAACCGAGGATGCTCATGACCGGGCCGAAGATTTCTTCGCGGACGATGGTCATCTCGTCGGTGCAATCGGTGAACACGGTTGGCGCGACGAACGCGCCCTTGGCGAACTCACCGTCAGTCAGACGTTCGCCGCCGCACAGCAGGCGCGCGCCTTGTTCTTTGCCCTTGGCGATGTAGCCCAGCACACCTTCCATATGTTCGAAGCTGACCAGCGGGCCGAAGTTGGTGTTCTCGTCTTCGGGGTTGCCAGCGCGAATGCGCTTCACTCGCTCAAGAATCTTCGCTTCGAAGTCGGCTTTCAGTGCATTCGGTACGAAGACGCGAGTGCCGTTGGTGCAG
>JARDZH010000081.1 GCA_029240955.1 Pseudomonas sp.
TCCATGCCCAGCTCCTGGTGGGCCATCTCACGACCACGGAATCTCAACGATACCTTGGCCCTGTCCCCGTCACTCAGGAAACGTACCAGGTTGCGTAGTTTTACCTGGTAATCCCCTTCCTCCGTCCCTGGACGAAACTTGATTTCTTTAACCTGGATCTGCTTCTGGTTCTTCTTCGCCGCAGCGACCTGTTTCTTCTTCTCGAAGATCGATTTGCCGTAGTCCATCACTCGGCAGACCGGAGGTACTGCGTCGGCAGAAATTTCTACCAGATCCAGCTTCGCCTCTTCGGCGATACGAAGCGCTTCATCAATCGAGACGATGCCAATCTGCTCGCCGTCAGCGCCAATTAACCGAACCTCGCGGGCCGAGATATTCTCATTGATCGGGGCCTTAGGTGCAGCTCGTTTATCTTGTCTCATTTCACGCTTAATAATAATTACTCCGAATCTTGGCGACCACGCCGGGAAACCGCTTGTGCGAGGAATTCAGCGAATTGGGCGACCGGCATCGAGCCTAGGTCGGCGCCTTCGCGTGTACGCACAGCGACAGTTTGCGTTTCAACTTCCCGATCTCCGATGACAAGGAGATAAGGGACCTTGAGCAAAGTATGCTCGCGGATTTTAAAGCCGATCTTTTCATTTCTCAAGTCGGACTTGGCACGAAATCCGCTTTGAGCCAGAGTTTTTTCGACTTCGAGGGCAAAATCGGCCTGCTTGTCAGTGATATTCATGATCACTGCCTGGGTCGGCGCCAGCCAGGCCGGGAACGCACCTTCGTAGTGCTCGATCAGAATGCCGATGAAGCGCTCGAAGGAACCCAGGATCGCGCGGTGCAGCATGACCGGATGCTTGCGACCGTTGTCTTCGGACACGTATTCGGCGCCCAGACGGATCGGCAGGTTGAAATCCAGCTGCAGGGTACCACACTGCCAGACGCGGCCAAGGCAGTCCTTGAGCGAGAACTCGATCTTCGGACCGTAGAACGCGCCTTCGCCCGGTTGCAGGTCGTAAGGCAGACCGGCGCTGTCCAGCGCGGAAGCCAGCGCCGCTTCGGCGCGATCCCACAGTTCGTCGGAGCCGACGCGTTTTTCCGGACGGGTCGACAGCTTGAGCTCGATGTCCTTGAAGCCGAAGTCGGCATAGACATCCAGCGTCAGCTTGATGAAGGCGGCGGACTCGGACTGCATTTGCTCTTCAGTGCAGAAGATGTGCGCATCGTCCTGAGTGAAACCACGGACGCGCATGATCCCGTGCAGCGCGCCGGACGGCTCGTTACGGTGACAGGCACCGAACTCGGCCAGACGCATCGGCAGCTCGCGGTAGCTTTTCAGGCCCTGATTGAACACCTGCACGTGGCACGGGCAGTTCATCGGCTTGATGGCGTAGTCGCGGCTTTCGGACTCGGTAGTGAACATGTTGTCGGCGTAGTTGGCCCAGTGCCCGGATTTCTCCCACAGCGAGCGGTCGACAACTTGGGGTGTCCGGATTTCCAGATAGCCGTTTTCGCGCTGGACCTTGCGCATGTACTGCTCAAGCGCCTGATAAAGCGTCCAGCCCTGCGGATGCCAGAACACCATGCCCGGTGCTTCTTCCTGGGTATGGAACAGGCCCAGGCGCTTGCCAAGCTTGCGATGGTCACGCTTCTCGGCTTCTTCGATGCGCTGGATGTAAGCGGCGAGCTGCTTCTTGTCCGCCCAGGCAGTGCCGTAGACGCGTTGCAGCTGCTCGTTCTTCGCATCGCCGCGCCAGTAGGCACCGGAAAGCTTGGTGAGCTTGAAGGACTTCAGGAAGCGGGTATTCGGTACGTGCGGGCCGCGGCACATATCGACATATTCTTCGTGATAGTAGAGACCCATCGCCTGCTCGTCCGGCATGTCTTCGACCAGACGCAGCTTGTAATCCTCGTGACGGGCAGTAAAGACCTCGATCACTTCGGCGCGCGGGGTCACCTTCTTGATGACGTCGTAGTCTTTTTCGATCAGCTGCTGCATGCGCTGCTCGATCGCCGCCAGGTCTTCCGGCGTGAACGGGCGCTCATAGGCGATATCGTAATAGAAACCGTCATCGATCACCGGGCCGATGACCATCTTGGCCGTCGGGTACAGCTGCTTGACAGCGTGACCCACCAGGTGAGCGCAGGAGTGACGGATGATTTCCAGTCCTTCCTGATCCTTGGGGGTGATGATCTGCAGGCTGGCGTCGCGCTCGATCAGATCGCTGGCGTCGACGAGCTTGCCGTCGACCTTGCCGGCTACCGTGGCCTTGGCCAGGCCTGCACCGATCGAAAGCGCGATGTCGGCTACGGAAACCGCGTGATCGAAAGAACGTTGACTGCCGTCGGGAAGAGTAATGGTGGGCATGGCGCCTCCTCTCCTAGTGGTGACCCCTACCAAAGGTCACGTGGGTTGGGATGAGCCAGTACGTGATCCGGTGGTATGCCTGCCTCACAGTGGCAGGAGCCTTCAGGCCAACCTTGAACCGAACCAGATGACTGGATGGATACGAAAAAATGCCTGCGCCGCGCGAACAATTCTTCCAGCGCGGCGCGAAGGAAATTCACAGGACGCGCATCCTAGCACAGCTACCCGCAGTGACGCGCCTGTCCGGTCAAACGAATCGAAATGGAGAAGTAAGCGCACCTTGTCTGAACTGGTTGGGCCTGGAACCGTCAGAACTAACCGAGACCTGTACGAATTTTCCAACTCAGGAGAACACCATGAAGCCTTCAAGCCTGTCTGCCCTCCTCGCCTGCGCCGCCATCCTGGCCCCCTTCGGTGCTCAGGCCGCGATGGACAACTCGACGCGTGCGACCTTCACCCAAGAGTGCATCAGCGCCGCCAAGCAACAGAACCTGGACGAGAAAGTCGCCAAAGCCCATTGCGACTGCGGCGCAAAACAGGTCGACGCGCATTTTACCGAGAAGGAAATCGCGTCCTTGAATGACACCAGCGCCGCGCCAAGCACCGAGCTGACCTCGAAAATGCAGAAGCTGGTCGCTGAAAACTGCGTTCAGCCAAAAAAATAAATTATTCACACAAGTAAAACGGCGGCCGTAGATAGCCTTTTGCCGTCATCGTCACTGAAAGTGAGAGCCCTGTCATTACGGGGCTTTCAGGGCGATCCGGACCCTGACTCCGCTGTCCGGCCGAGCTGACCCGCTGCCTGAAAACGCCATGGCCCACGCAGGTATTTTGACCAACCAATCAAACTTCCTACCGAAATACCTCTCTTTTCGTACATTTCGACTATGATAGGCCCGTGTGCCCAGTTGGCCTGAGCAGCACGCTACTGAAAATTATGTTCTTGGAGATACACCATGTCTAATCGCCAAACCGGCACCGTAAAATGGTTCAACGATGAAAAAGGCTTCGGCTTTATCACTCCACAAGGTGGCGGTGACGACCTGTTCGTACACTTCAAAGCAATCCAGAGCGACGGTTTCAAAAGCCTGAAAGAAGGCCAGACCGTTTCTTTCGTTGCTGCCAAAGGCCAGAAAGGCATGCAAGCAGAAGAAGTCACTGTGGTCTGATCCACCTGACTTATAAAAAAACCCGTCATTGACGGGTTTTTTTTGGCTTCGAAAAAGCTCGTATCAACCGCAGTTGACGCGAATCACCTTGCCTGACGCATCTGCGTTGACGTTGACGCGCTCGGAACGATATTCCAGCGTCACCATGTCGTTGGGGCCAAGAATGCGAGCGTCCTGGGCGCCGGTGCGGGTGCGCACCTGATTGAGCAGATCCAGTGACGCCTGTTTACCGACCGCGAACTGACCGCCCTCGGCGTCGCAACGGCCATCACCGGTTCTGGTCGCCGTCGCTGCCTGAGCTGTCGAGTCGGTAGCCTTCGAGTCAGTAGCCGATCCGGACGGGGTGCTGCAGCCCGCCAGAACCGATGTCACGACGACAAAACCAAGTGTTGCAAACTTCCAGGGCATACAGCCTCCTCTATCGATAAACATGATGAACCTCTGTGCGACCGCGCTCATGGGCTTTGGTTGCACGGTGCAGTTCGACATGGCCGGTAAAACAACGCCTGCCGGGATCGCGAAAGTCTGCCCGACGATGGCCACTGGCAGGTCGGCAAATCGTCACAAGCTTTGTCGGAGAAGAGGCTGCTGCGCATAACATGACGGCGCCAACAGGCGCCGTCGTGACCACCGAAACGACCGACAGACCTATTTGAGCCGTGCCAGGCGATCCGTCAGCAGGTCGAAAAAGCCTTGCGCATCGCCGTTCTCGACCCAGAACACATTCGGCGATTGCTTCAGCGTGCCGTACCAGTCGGCAACCGTCTGACCGAAGCCCAGGCCTTCACGACTGTCGATGGCAAGATGGATCTGACGGCCGGAAAACAGCTCGGGCTTGAGCAGCCAGGCCATGACGCTGGCGTCATGCACCGGCCCGCCGGGCAGGCCGTAATGCTCCATGTCCAGCTTCACGTACTCATTGAGAATGCCCTCGACCAGTTTGCCGGCATTGTTACCTAACGCCGCGATCTGCTTGAGTCGCGCTTCGCTGGTGAGGATCTTGTGTGTGACGTCCAGCGGCACGTAGGTCAGTTTCACGCCACTGGCGAGCACGATCTCGGCGGCGTGCGGGTCGGCATACAGGTTGAATTCGGCCACCGGCGTGATATTGCCGCCGTTGAAATGCGCGCCACCCATGACCACGACTTCCTTGATGCCCTGAGTGATTTCCGGAGCTTGCACCAAAGCCAATGCCAGATTGGTCTGCGGCCCGAGCATCGCGATCGTGATGCTGTGTGGCTTGGCCTGGCTCAGCGTACGAATCAGATAATCCACGGCGTTGCCCGAGGCAAGACCCTTTGCCGGCTCGTGAACCGGCACGCCCGGCAAACCTTCCTGACCGTGGACGTTCTCGGCGTAGATCGGCGTACGCACCAATGGCCGCGGCGCACCGGCGTACACCGGCACCTCTTCGCGGCCTGCCCACTCCCTGGCGAGACGGGCATTGCGCGACGTCTTGTCGAGCCGTACGTTGCCGGCCACCGTGGTGATCGCCATCACGTTCAGCTCTTCAGGCGACGCGAGCGCCAGCAGCAGTGCGACCACGTCATCGGCCCCCGGGTCGGTGTCGATGATCAGATCGCGACGTTCAGCCGCCTGAGCCACACCGCCAGCAAGCATGGACACGATCAGTGCTCCTTGAATCAAGTACCGGAAAAATCCCTTCGACATCTCTGCACTCCCTGTTAACGATTTCATCCAGGCCCGGATGGCCTAGAACACCACGCCGGCCACCAGCGCCACATTGCTGTACGGCTGGCATTCACCGGTGCGAACGATGGCCTTGGCCTCGCGACTCAAGACTTTGAGGTCTTCGTGACTCACCCACCGCTGCTGCCCGAGCTGGTCGTCAAGGTTGAGGCTTTCGATGACCTGCAAGGCCGGCGGCCGGGCACTGATCATTTCGTTGGCCAGTACGTGACTTTCCACCTGCATTTCGGTCAACACCACATCCAGCACGCTGACGAAATCGGGCACGCCACGGGTGACTGCCAGATCGATCAGTTGAACGCCTGGCGGAACCGGCATGCCGGCGTCGATGATCATCACGATATCGCCATGCCCCAGGGAAGCGATGAGTCGAGACAACTCGATATGGAGCAAGGGTGTCTTTTTCATGCTGATTTGAATTCCTCTACTTCGGCGAATGTCGGGATGGACGGCTGCGCGCCTGCGCGAGTCACCGAAAGCGCGGCGGCTTTCTGCCCGAAGCGGATCGCTGCGGACTCGCTCTGACCGCCCGCCAGTGCTGCGGCGAAACCTCCGACAAAGGTATCGCCCGCTGCCGTGGTGTCCAGCGCTTGGACCGCAGGCGCGGCGAGATGCTCGCAACTTTCAAGCGTCGCACGCACGACGCCGCGCTCCCCCAACGTAACGATCACATTGCGCACCCCCGCCGCGAGCAACTGACCTGCCGCTTGCTCGGCGGCAGCAGGCGAGTCCACTGTGATGCCGGTCAGCGCACAGGCTTCGCTTTCATTGGGAATCAGGTAGTCGATCAGCGGAAACCATTCGGCCGGCAAGGGCCCGACTGCAGGCGCCGGATTGAGAATGACCGTCTTGTCCAGCTCACGTGCCCGCTTCAGGGTATGCAGGACCGTAGGCGTCGGCACTTCAAGCTGACAAATGACGATATCAGCGGCGTGAAGCAGCGCATCGCAGCGTTCGATATGTGCGGGGGTCAGCCTACCGTTGGCGCCCGCAACGATCATGATCGCGTTCTGACTATTGGCGTCTACCACGATCGAGGCGATACCGGTGGACACCTGCTCAAGCGTGGTCACGGCCTGACAGTCGATGCCCTCCGCGAGCAGTCCGCTGCGCAGACTTTCGCCGTAAGCGTCCGCGCCGACGCAACCGACCATCGCGACCGCGGCACCCAGCCGAGCAGCTGCCACGGCCTGATTCGCGCCCTTGCCGCCGGCAACAGTCGTGAAGCTGTTACCCGCGAGTGTTTCGCCGGGCCGTGGCAGCCGCTCGGCGCGAATGACCAGATCCATGTTGAGACTGCCGACAATCACTATCTTTGCTTGCATGTTGTTTACTCGTTACTTGAGTCAGCGTCGTTCAAGAAGGGTGGAGCCGTGGATTCGCGGACAATGACGCTGGGGGTAACCAGCCGCCGCTCGATCTGCTCTGTATCGGGCGCGGCGATTCTGCGCAGCAGCATGTGCGCGGCGGTCTCGCCCAGCTCCCGGATCGATTGCCCGACTGTGGTCAGCGCCGGATAGACATAACGGCTCATCTGAATGTCATCGAAGCCCACCACGGACAGCTTTCCGGGAACCGCAATGCCGCGTTCCGCGGCAGCGCGCAGCACACCGATGGCGATCACGTCGTTGCCGGCAAAGATCGCAGTCGGCGGCTCAGCGTCCAGCAGACCGACCGCCGCTTCATAACCGGCCGGGCTGGTGAACTCGCTGTTGACCGCCCAGCCGGGGCTGACATCGAGGCCCGCTTCGCGCATTGCTCGTCGATAACCGGCCTGGCGCATATCGGCGACCAGCGTGTTCACCGGCCCGCCGATACACGCGATGCGCCGATGTCCCAGCTCCAGCAAGTGGCGCACCGCAAGGTAGGCGCCCTGCTCATGATCGATGCGCACCATGTCGGCGTCGATGCCTTCCAGCTCGCGGTCGACCACCACCAGCGGCGTTCGGACTTCAGCCAGCCCGCCTGCGTTGCTGACATCACCGTCCACAGACGACACGATCAGGCCGTCGACGCGCTTTTCCAGCAGTACCCGTAAGTAGCTGCGCTGCTTTTCCGGGTTGTCATCGGAATTGCAGAGGATCACGCAGAA
>JARDZH010000082.1 GCA_029240955.1 Pseudomonas sp.
CTGCACGCCAAATGCGTGGGCCGCGTCGTAGATCACCTTGAGGCCATAGCGGTCTGCGATCTGCTGAATGCGGTCGACGTCGCAAGGAATGCCGTAGCAATGCACCGGCATGATGGCGGTGGTCGCAGGCGTAATGGCCTCCTCGATGCGGTCGGGATCAAGGTTGTAGGTATGGGGATCGATGTCGACGAACACCGGCGTCAGGCCGTTCCACAAGAGCGAGTGAGCGGTGGCGACGAACGAGTAGGGGGTGGTGATGACTTCACCCTTGACCCGCAGTGCCTGAATCGCGGTCATCAGCGCCAGCGTACCGTTGGAAAACAGCGACAGGTGCTCGACGCCCAGATACTTGGCGAGTTGAGTTTCGAGCTGCTGGTGAAACGGACCGGCGTTGGTGAGCTGGCTGCTTTCCCAGATCTGCTCCAGGTAGGGTACGAATTCCTCCAGCGGCGGCAGCAGAGGGCGGGTTACCGGAATCGTTTTGCTCATGATCACTCTCAACTGTGGTCCGTACCGCAGGGTCTTCCATGCGAAGGGAGGGCGGCGGCTGCGCGTTGACATAAAACTGGCAGGCGGCGGCTCTGCAGAGGGCGAAGCAAAAACTCGGCCAACATCCGTTTGCGTGGATCGGCCACTAACAAGCCCGTGAAGCGGGACACGTCTTGATCCTGATGCTTGAAATCCTGAACGCCCGATGCGTATGTTGTGCGGATTGCCGCCATGCGGCCCGCCTGTAGACGAAGGATCGAACATGACCAACCCTGAACCGCATTTTCTCGCCCAGCGTCTGACGGGCATCGATCAGGTGGAATGCGTAACGCCCGACCTCAACGGCGTGCCGCGTGGCAAGGTCATGACGGCAGAGGGGTTCATCGAAGGGCGACGCCTGCAGCTGGCGCGGGGCGTTCTGTTGCAATGCATCATGGGCGGGTATCCCGCTTCACGCTTTTACGGCAGCGACGACGGCGACGTGGCGATGATCGCCGATCCAGACCAGATCCATATCCTGCCGTGGAGTGAGCCGCCACGGGCCCTAGCGATTTGCGACACCAATGAACTCGACGGCGGGCCGTGCGGGCTGTCGACCCGCGCGTTGCTCAAAGCGGTGCTCGGTCGCTATGCCGAGCGCGGGCTGGCGCCGGTAGTGGCGACCGAGCTTGAGTTTTTTGTGTTCGCGCCCAACCCCGATCCTCGCCAGCCGTTCGAGGCGCCGGTGGGTATCGACGGTCGCCGCGAGCAAGGGCAGGCGGCATTCAGCGTCGGTTCCAATAATGGTTTGCGGCCGTTCTTCACTGAGGTCTATAGCGCCATGGCGACGCTCGGGCTGCCGCGCGATACGTTCATGCATGAAATGGGCGTCAGTCAGTTCGAGATCAACCTGCTGCATGGCGATCCGCTGTTGCTGGCCGACCAGACGTTTCTGTTCAAACACCTGCTCAGGGAAATCGGCCTCAAACATGGCCTGAACGTGGTATGCATGGCCAAGCCGCTGGCGCACACGCCGGGCAGTTCGATGCACATTCACCAGAGCGTGGTGGACGTCGAGTCGGGTCTGAATGTATTCAGTGACGCCGATGGCGAACCGACCGAGACCTTTCACCATTTTCTTGGCGGTCAGCAGAGGTGCATGCCGGACTTCACCGCGCTGCTCGCGCCCAACGTCAATTCCTATCAGCGCCTTTGCCATCCATATGCGTCGCCCAATAACGCCTGTTGGTCACTGGACAACCGGTCGGCCGGTCTGCGCATTCCGGCCAGCGAACCTGCTGCCAGGCGGGTCGAAAACCGCTTGCCGGGTGCCGACGCCAATCCGTATCTCGCCATCGCCGCGAGCCTCGCAGCAGGGCTGCATGGCATCGAACGCCAGCTGCAGCCGGACGCGGCGGTGCAAGGCGAGATCGAGGTGCCGGACAACCGTGTGCTGCCGTGCACCCTGCATGCGGCGCTGGAGCGTCTCAAGCGCAGCGATCTGGCCAAGGAACTGTTTGGACATGAATTCATCGAAGGTTACGTTGCTTCCAAGACGCTGGAGCTGACCAGTTTCTTCGATGAAATAACCCCGTGGGAACGACGCGTGCTCGCCGCGCAGGTCTAGGCTTGAGTCCAGATCCCATGAACCGCCGTTCTGGTCTGTCCTGACGGGCAGGCCTTATTTTTGGAAAGCCGATGCGCCAAATCTGGAAATCCTTTCGAGCGCTTTATTTCGCCACTTTGATGATGCTGATCGGCTCAGGCCTGCTGAGTACGTATCTGGCATTGCGCCTGGCCGCCGATCAGGTGGACAGCCTGTGGGTCGGCGCCTTGATGGCCGCCAACTATTTCGGACTGGTGCTGGGCGGCAAGGTCGGCCACCGCTTGATTGCGGGCGTCGGTCATATCCGGGCGTATGCGACGTGCGCCGGTATCGTGGGCGCTGCTGTGCTGGGCCATGGCCTGATCAGTTGGCTGCCGGCGTGGCTGGTTTTGCGGGTCATCGTCGGGCTGGGGATGATGTGTCAGTACATGGTGATCGAAAGCTGGCTCAATGAGCAGGCGGCGGCCAAGCAGCGCGGGATGGTCTTCAGTTGCTACATGATCGCGTCCTATCTGGGGCTGGTACTCGGGCAACTGATCCTGGTGGTTCATCCCGGCCTGGGACTTGAGCTGTTGATGCTGGTCGCGCTGTGCTTCGCGCTGTGCCTGGTGCCGGTGGCCATGACCCGCAGTATTCACCCTGCGCCTTTGCATCCGGCCCCATTGGAACCGCTGTTCTTCATGCAGCGCGTGCCGCAATCGCTCACCGCCGTGCTGGGTGCGGGGGTGATCATGGGCGCGTTCTATGGGCTGGCACCGGTCTACGCTGCCGATCAGGGCCTGACGACCAAACAGGTCGGCCTGTTCATGGGCTGCTGCATTCTGGCGGGGTTCCTGGTGCAGTGGCCATTGGGGCTGCTGTCCGACCGCTGTGATCGCGCCAAGCTGATGCGCATTTTCGCGGCCGCTCTGGTGGTTGCGTCACTGCCTCTGGCGGTTTTGCCCAACGTCCCGGTGGTGATGCTGTTCTGCGTCGGTTTTCTGGCATCGCTGATGCAGTTCTGTCTCTATCCGTTGGCGGTGGCGTTCGCCAACGACCACGTCGAAGCCGAGCGACGGGTTTCGCTGACTGCCATGCTGTTGATGACTTACGGCATCGGCGCAAGCATCGGCCCGCTGGTGGCCGGCGTGGTCATGAAAGCGCTGGGCGGGCACATGCTGTATGCGTTTGTCTGTGCAGTAGGCGTCGTGCTGGTGCTGCTGATCCGGCCCAAGGCCGTCACGCATGAACACCAGGTCGAGAACGCACCACTGCATCACATTGCGATGCCCGACAGCATGTCCAGTTCACCGCTGGTGGTCGCGCTCGATCCGCGTGTGGATGAGCATGTGGTGCAGGAGCAGATGCAGACGGCGGTCGAGCCTGAGAGTCAGGCGGCAGATGAAATGGCGGCGGATGCGCCAGTGGCCGAGCATGAGGAAGAGACAAGGCCAGCGTGAGAATTTACGTCGAATCTATCGCGAGCTGCGCGCTCTCCCACAGAGATCATCTTTGTGGGAGAGAGCATAGCCCGCAATGGGCAAGCGCTAGGGATCAGAAATCGTCGTCTTTATCGAACCGACGCGCTTCGCGCTGGAGTTGGTAGACGAAGCGCTCCACCTGACGCTGCACCAGCCCACTCATGTTGTGGAAGCGCACGCCGGCAAAGGTGGTGTTCACTTTCTCTTCGAAATGCAGATACCGCAGCTCGACCGGGGCGGTCATGTCGCCGAACGGCAGACGGGCAATGAACCGCTCGTAGACCTGTCCCAATTGCAGACGGTCAGACAGATCACCTTCGAAGCGCAGTTTGCAACCGGTCGCCGAGATATCGAGAAGTTTGCCGGGGAGGGTGAACTTAATCCGGTCGCCGCCGATTTCGACGTCAACCAGCTGGGCCAGTTTGAGGGCGGCCCGAAAGGCATTGCGGCGCTGGTGATAAACCACTTCAGTGGGGAGGGCGCCGCGGTAAAGGCGCTGGCCGTCGACTTCGACGACATCCATCAGCCCGGTGTTTTCCCAGGCGATACGCACACCGTCATGGAAGCCTTCGACCTTGAAGGCTTCGCCGTTGGCGAGAAACCGCTCCCCATCCCGGGGGATCATTTCGTCGAGGGCGAGAACGTTGCTGTCACGGTCGACTTCGATCACGTAGCTCTGAAAGCGTTGGGAGCGCTCTTGAAAGGTGATGATCAGCGGATCATTGCTTTCCATGAGCAACCGCAAGTTGGCGGCAATTTCCAAAGGTGTGTTCAAGACCTTTGGGGGCTGCGGAGCATCATCCGCGCTTGAGCCATTCACGTTTATCCATCTCCAGGCAAAATACTACGGCAACGCAACAACAGGCATTCTGCCACTACGCGAGAAACCTTGATACAAGAAGTTACGCCTGACTGAGCGGACGCGGCCTCGCTCGCCCGGCGGTAGAGCCGCGGCTGTCATAGAGCGTCGGCGTGTCGCCGCCATTCAGGATACGGAGCTGGTGGGCGGTACTGACCTGCTGGACCTGGATGAGACTGCCATTTTGTTCATTGATGGCCTGACATTGCGCAATCAGGTCGCTCAGCTCTTCGCCGGCTGCCAACAACTGCTCGCCGACATCGGACTGATGTGCCAGCAGCGTGAGGCCTTCGCGATTAGCCGGCAGACCAATGCTTGCCAGCAACTGGCTACGCTTGCGTCCTTGCTGTTCGAGCAGGACCACCAGCGCCTGTTTCTGGGCCAGGACATGTTCCATTTCCAGCATGTCGCGGCCATGCAGGGCCAGTGATTCGGCCTGCAGCAATTCGAGCAGGCGCCGCGCGGGAGCCATGTCGTCGGTCATCATTTGAAGCAAAGTCGTGTCGTGCATCGCATGCTCTGGTTGTTCAGGCGTCCAGAAGATCCAGCGCGAGCATTGGGCTAGCGTTGGGATTCAAAGTTAAGCATTTTGCTCGCAACGCGGTTGCTGTCGACGGTGTAGGTGCCGTTGGCAATCGCTTGTTTCAGTTCGGCCACACGAGCGCTGTTGACGATCGGCTGATCGCGCAACTTATCAGTGATAGTTTGCAACTTTTGAGCCTCACTGCTCAGGTGAACGGTCTCTCCGGTGCTTTTTACGTCGGCCGGGGCGCTGATGGATGCTGGCGCATCGGTCTTGCCGGTTGCGCCAGTGCGCGAGGTGCCGGTGACGGACTGCGAGTTGTTCAGGCGACTAAAGTCTATGACCATGATAAAAAACCTCTAGGTGTTTGGACGCTTGCCTTGTTTTCGGCCATTCCCGAAATAACTTTAGGCACGAAATGATAAAGCGTCGCAAAGACGCCCGATCCGCGTCGGACAATCACCGCAGTCTAGAAAAGTCACGCTCTGTACGCCAGCACCATCGTCTTCACATAGAGACTTCCACCTGTCCCGGGCCTGTAATGTTGGCCTTGATCACCCGGTTCGAATTGAGGTTCTTCACCCGTATCTGCTCGTTGAAACTGCCGTCAGCCATGGCCTCGCCGGGCATGCGCACCGCCAGACTGCCGGTGCGCGCGATGATCACCACCTGATCGCCCTTGCGCACCATCGCCGGTTGTTCGAGTGCGACTGGGGTCAGGACCTGATCGATGACCATTGGTCGGAGAACCTTCTGTCCGATCGCCTGATCCAGCGAAGCCAGGAAGCCAAGACCCAACGTCCCGACGTCCCGCTCGCGCATTGCCACATCCTCGGCCATGACCACTGCATCGCGCTTGAGCGGACGGATTGCAGTCACCACATTGCGATACAGCAAAACCTGTGCCGGAACGAACACAGACCACGGGGAAGAGCCTTCGCAGCGTACGCGCACACTCACACGGCCAACAGGGCGGGGCGAATGGAGCTCAGCTGTCAAATCCTTGTCGCAGTACGCCATGCGGGTACGCGGGTCCAGCTGTTTAACGTTGATTTCGTAACGACCTTCAATCTGGTTGGTCGTCAAATAGTCTTCAACCGTGAATTCAAGAAACCCTTGAGTGACGCCGATAAGCTGTTCAGGCAGTGTGAAGTTCTCCGCACGGCTGAAATTGGTCGTGGTCGAAACACACAGCAAAGCGATAGCGCACAGTGTTCTGCGGATAGCGGGTGCGATGTGTCGAAAAAATGTCGTAGTAGCGTTCATGACGTACACAGAGCAAGGCCCGTGCCGTTTACCACTTTTGGTCTGCGGATAGTGGTCGCTACAGGTTAGGAGGTCGGCATGGCGGGTGTAATGGATTCAGTCAACCAGCGTACGCAGCTGGTTGGGCAGAATCGCCTCGAGCTGCTGTTGTTCCGTCTCGACGGCAAACAGCTCTACGGCATCAACGTTTTCAAGGTTAAAGAAGTACTGCAGTGTCCCAAGCTGACCGTCATGCCCAAGTCGAGCCCGATCGTGCGCGGCGTTGCGAACATTCGTGGCGGCACCATCCCGATCATGGATCTGGCAATGGCAACCGGTTCCAAGGGTATGATCTCGCTGGTCAATTCCTTTGTGATCATCACCGAGTACAACACCAAGGTTCAGGGTTTCCTGGTGCATTCGGTCGAACGCATCGTCAACATGAACTGGGAAGAGATCCATCCGCCGCCCAAGGGCACCGGTCGCGACCATTATCTGACAGCCGTTACGCGGGTCGATAATCAGCTGGTGGAGATCATCGACGTCGAGAAGATTCTTGCCGAGGTGGCGCCTATTTCCGAAGAGGTGTCCGTGGGCGTGATCGACGAAGAGGTCCATCACAAGGCGGTATCGCTGCGCGTTCTGACCGTGGATGATTCCTCGGTCGCTCGCAAGCAGGTCAGTCGCTGCCTGGAAACGGTTGGCGTTGAAGTGGTTGCATTGAATGACGGTCGACAGGCGCTCGATTACCTGCGCAAGCTGGTCGACGAGGGCAAGAAGCCCGAAGAAGAATTTCTGATGATGATTTCCGACATTGAAATGCCGGAGATGGATGGCTATACCCTAACAGCTGCAATCCGGAATGATCCGCGCATGCAGCAATTGCACATCACCTTGCATACTTCGTTGTCCGGAGTGTTCAACCAGGCGATGGTCAAGAAAGTCGGTGCTGATGATTTCCTCGCAAAATTTCGACCTGATGACCTCGCGGCCAGGGTCGTAGCGCGGATCAAAGCGGCAGATATTAGCTAGGGACTTCGTTCCTGGTGATTCACATGATTGAGAGGCGGCACCTTGTCTACGGGTAATTTGGATTTTGAGCAGTTCCGGGTCTTTCTGGAAAAAGCCTGTGGCATCTTGCTGGGGGAAAACAAGCAG
>JARDZH010000083.1 GCA_029240955.1 Pseudomonas sp.
GTCGTGAAGGTGTAGAAAATCAGCGAGCCACCAGCGGTGTAACCCAGCACGGTGATGAACGCGGCTTTGTGATGCTTGAACAACGCGCGAATGCTGCCCGCGTCCTTGTCCTCACGGGTCTCAGCGGTGGTGGTCTCGTTCAAGGTCCGACGCAGCAGCAGTGCGATGACCGCAGCAGCCGCGCCAATCACGAACGGGATACGCCAGCCGTAGTCGCGCAGTTCTTCGGTGGTAAGAAATTGCTGCAGGATCACCACGGTCAGCACCGCCAGCAGTTGCCCGCCGATCAGCGTGACGTACTGGAACGAGGCGTAGAACCCACGCTTGCCGCGCAATGCGACCTCGCTCATGTAAGTTGCGGTGGTTCCGTATTCACCGCCCACCGACAGGCCTTGCAGCAGTCGGGCCATCAGCAGCAACGCCGGTGCCCAGGCGCCAATCGAGGCATAAGTCGGCAGACAGGCAATGATCAGCGAGCCGGCGCACATCATGCTCACCGAGATCAGCATGGAGTTCTTGCGGCCGTGTTTGTCGGCAACCCGGCCGAATATCCAGCCGCCGATCGGACGCATCAGAAAGCCGGCCGCGAACACGCCAGCAGTGTTGAGCAACTGGACCGTCGGATCATCGGACGGAAAGAACGCCGGCGCGAAGTAGATTGCACAGAATGCATAGATGTAGAAGTCGAACCACTCAACCAGGTTGCCAGAAGAGGCGCCAACGATGGCGAAGATCCTCTTGCTGCGCTCTTCCCCGGTGTAGTGCGACTCTGTTGTTGTAGTTGTCATTAGTACTCCATCCAGATTGATAACCAGAAACAATCAGTAACACCCCAGCATGACAAGCACAACAACCCGGATCACAGGTCTGCCTTTTCGTGGAGGCAAAGCCGTGATCCGGGTGGTTGATCTTTGGGCCGGTTGCGCCCTTTAAATACGCTCGATGGCCAGCGCCAGCCCCTGTCCGACGCCTACACACATGGTCGCCAGACCACGGCGTCCGCCGGTTTTTTCAAGCTGATGCAATGCAGTCAGAACCAGACGCGCGCCGCTCATGCCGAGCGGATGACCCAGCGCAATCGCGCCGCCGTTCGGGTTGACCTGCGGCGCGTCGTCCGCCAGCCCAAGCCCGCGCAGCACCGCTAGGCTCTGGCTGGCGAACGCTTCGTTAAGCTCGATCACGTCGAAGTCAGCGACCGAAACCCCGATGCGCTCGACCAGCTTTTTCACGGCCGGCACCGGGCCGACGCCCATGACGCGCGGCGCGACTGCAGCGCTGGCCATGCCGAGAACCCGCGCACGAGGCGTGAGGCCATGCTTTTCGACAGCGTCGGCCGACGCCAGGACCAGTGCGGCCGCCCCATCGTTCACGCCTGAAGCGTTACCAGCGGTCACGCTCTTGTCCGTGCCGTTGACAGGCTTGAGTTTTGCCAGCGTTTCCAGGCTGGTGTCAGCGCGTGGATGCTCGTCCTTGTCGACGATGGTCTCGCCTTTCTTGTGCGCCACGTGTACTGGCACGATCTCTTCCTCGAAAAAGCCCGCAGCCTGGGCAACGGCAGTGCGTTGCTGGCTGCGCAGGGCGAAAGCGTCCTGATCGGCTCGAGAAACCTTGAAGTCGTCCGCCACGTTGTCGCCGGTTTCGGGCATCGAATCGACGCCGTACTTCGCCTTCATGAGCGGGTTCACGAAGCGCCAGCCAATGGTGGTGTCTTCGAGTTTCATGTTGCGGGAGAAGGCTGCATCGGCCTTGCCCATGACGAACGGCGCGCGGGACATGGATTCAACGCCGCCGGCAATCGCCAGGTCCATTTCGCCCGACGCGATGGCCCGGAACGCAGTGCCGATGGCGTCCATGCCCGAGGCGCAGAGCCGGTTGAGCGTGACGCCCGGGACCGTTTCCGGCAGGCCGGCCAGCAATGCCGCCATGCGGGCCACGTTGCGGTTGTCTTCGCCCGCCTGATTGGCGCAGCCCAGGAAAACTTCGTCGACTGCTGTCCAGTCGACCGAAGGGTTGCGCTCCATCAGCGCTTTGATCGGCACGGCGGCCAGATCGTCGGCGCGCACTGCCGACAGACCACCGCCGAAGCGGCCGATGGGAGTGCGAATCGCATCGCAGATAAACACGTCACGCATCAGGCTTCTCCTGCAACCTGGCCATGAGCGGCAGCGGTTCGCGCTTCCAGCTCACGCAAGGCGGTGAGTTCGACGTCGGTCGGTTCTTCGGAATAGTGCACTTCGTCGGCGAAACGAATCTTCCAGCCGGTCGCGGCAACGACCTGCTCGCGGGTGACCCCCGGATGCAGCGTGGTGACCACGAATTCGTTGCTGCCCGCTTCCGGTTCCATGATGCACAGGTCGGTAATGATGCCGACCGGCCCTGCGCCCGGCAGGCCGAGACGCTTGCGCGAGTCCCCGCCTTCGCCGTGCCCGACCGACGTCACGAAGTCGAGCTTTTCAACGAACGAGCGTGCCGACTGCTTGAGAATGATCAGCACCGATTTCGCAGAGCCTGCAATCTCTGGCGCGCCACCGGCGCCTGGCAGACGCACTTTCGGGTTGTGGTAATCGCCGACCACGGTGGTGTTGATGTTGCCGAAGCGGTCGACCTGCGCCGCGCCCAGGAAACCCACGTCCACGCGGCCGCCTTGTAGCCAGTAGCGGAAAATTTCGCTGGTGGCGACTACGGTGTCCGCAGTTTCCGCCAGCTCGCCGTCACCGATGGACAGCGGCAGGACCGTCGGCTTGGCACCGATCGGGCCGGATTCATAAATCAGCACGACGTCCGGCGACGAGGTCAGACGCGCAAGGTTGGCGGCCTTGGACGGCAGACCGATGCCGACGAAGCAGACTGCACCGTTACGCAGGCGACGGGCAGCGGCGATGGTCATCATTTCACTGGTGCTATAGCTCATTGTCTTGCCTCCGCTGCGCTGGCCACTTTGCTCTGAAACTCGCTGAAGTCGTTGGTAC
Source organism: Pseudomonas sp. (assembly GCA_029240955.1). The sequence goes on from JARDZH010000083.1 coordinate 2,970, forward strand.
CGTGGATGTATTCGTCGATCCAGGCGGTGAAAGCTTCGCGATCCCGAGCGATAGGGTCCCAGGCCTGATAGAACGGGTTGTCCCGTTCGTAGTAACCGTGCGCATAGGACGGATGTGCGCCGCCGGGTACCAGGCAAACCGCACTCAGGGCCCAGGTAGGCAACACGCAGGCATTCATCGGTGCGTTGAGGTCGTCGACGATTTCTTCGACAGTCACGATGCAGCGCTTGGCCGCGAGTGCCGCTTCCTTCTGCGCACCGAGAATGCCCCAGAGCAACACGTTGCCTTTGCGGTCAGCCTTCTGAGCGTGGATCACTGTGATATCCGGACGCACCGACGGTACGGCTGCGAGCACCTCGCCTGTGAACGGACAGGTCACGGTCTTGATCAGCGGGTTGACCTTAGGCAGATCCGAACCTGCGTAAGCGCGCAGCACCGCAAACGGCAAGCCGGAAGCACCCGCCACATAGGCGTTGGCGAGGTCGGCATGGCTGTGCTCTTCGATTTCCATCGCGTGCGGCCATTGTTTTTCGACCGCATCGCGCAGACGGTGCAGCGAGCCGACGCCCGGATTGCCGCCCCACGAAAAGATCAGTCGTTTCGCACAACCGGCGCCGATCAGTTGGTCGTAGATCAGGTCCGGGGTCATACGAACCAGAGTCAGGTCTTTTTTACCCTGACGAATGATTTCATGACCCGCAGCGGATGGAATCAGATGGGTGAAGCCTTCCAGCGCAACGGTGTCGCCATCGTTGACCAGTTGCTTCACCGCATCGCGTAAGGAAAGAATTTCAGCCATGACGTGCTCCCGAGCTCACCATCACATTCATCGATCAGCGCAGGGCTGCGCTGGAATGCAATGAGGTTATGCCTGGGAACGGAGGCAGACAATCCGATAATCGACTGAGTGTTCGATTATCGAACCACTTCTATTGGGTTTACGGACTGTGGGAGGGAGCGCAGCTCGCGACGAATTGCACACGATGCCATGGTGGAAATGCGCCTGAGCATGCTTTCAGGTGTGCCTTGATAACCGCTGTCGCGAGCTTCGCTCCCTCCCACAGGGTGCCCCCGGCCTTATACGTCGCTTGTTCCGGCCTCTCGCCAGCAAGCTGGCTCCTACGTGCGGGGCGGCGCGATTTGCGTAGGAGCCAGCTTGCTGGCGAAGCGATGTCATGCACAACGCCGCTCTGAGAACAATGCTGCCCGCATCAGGTAAACAGCTGCGTACTCAAATCCCGGCTCGCATCGAGCATGATCGGCAGGAAGCGCTGCTCCAGTTCACTGCGCGCCACCCTTCCTGCGCTGGTGCTAACATTCAGCGCGGCCAGCACTTGTCCTGAAGCATCATAGACCGGTACCGCGATAGAGCGCAGACCTTGCTCCAGCTCCTGATCGACGATACACCAGCCCTGCTGACGCACCTGTTGCAAGCATTCGAGCAACGCTTCCGTGGTCCGAATGGTTCGGCTGGTCTTGGGCTGCAGATCCACATGATCCAGGTATTCCCGCAACGAAACATCATCCAGCGCAGCGAGCAGAATCCGGCCCATGGACGTGCAATACGCCGGCAGCCGGCCGCCGACAGACAAGTCCACCGAAATCAGGCGCTGGGTAGTCGCCGACCGAGCGATGTACAGAATGTCGTCCCCTTCCAGCGTTGCCATGTTGCAGGCTTCGTGCAGTTGGTCGCTCATGCGGTCCAGATAAGGCTGCGACGACACTGCCAGGGGTGTGGACGACAAGTAAGCGTGACCCAGGGTCAGCACTTTCGGCAGCAGAGAATAGGTCCGGCCATCCGTGGTCGCGTAGCCGAGTTTGATCAGCGTATGCAGGCAGCGGCGGACGGCGGCTCGCGGTATCTCGGTGCGATGGCTGATCTGGGCGATGGTCAGATGGCGCTTGCGCTCCTGAAAGGCATGAATGACGGCGAGACCTCGCGCCAATGAGGTCATGAAATCCGGATCCCCCGTCAGCGCCTGAATGCGCTTGGCCGGAGACGCCACGATTGGCGGAGCCAGCGAAGCAAAGGAATTTCGCAGTTCGTCGTTCATTACCACACCCTCGTCATTCTTCTACAGCCCACGCAGGCCGTGCCGCTGCAACGCCTGGCACAGACGCGCTGTGCGATTATCGAACGAGTGGCCGATAATCGCAATTGACCCCCTGCAAATATACTTATACCTTTACCCCCTGCCATGAAGTGACTTCTTGGAAATACTGGTCAGGTACCCACTGAGAAGTCCTGGGCAGCGGCCTTGCCTGACAGCAAGGCCGTTTTCATTCCGGCACCCGCATCTCCCACCTCCCTCTTCTCTCCCTGTCGTTTCGCGAAGGACATCCTCGTATTCGTCAGGATAGATTTTTTATTGGTCAACTCTTCGCAGGCAGGAGTTTTTGTCGCCAGATTTCCGTCCGTATTCCGTCAGATTTTCCATCATGAAAGTTCTGTCACGTTCATTAACCGTATGAACTTGCGGAGTGTCACAGGAAAATACTGCCGCCGCGAAAATTTAAGTGTTCTCTTGCGCAACGCTAGTTGACGACTCACAACTTCTTGGAGATAGTAGCTCCCACGCGTTCGGTGCAAGCCCCTCTGACGAGCTCCGCCACAGGCATTTGGCGGCTGCCAATCGTCCAGGTTTGCCCCTCGCGCCGCGAAGATGCCATTGCACGGCCTGTTTATAGTGGCCTGGGCGTCGAAGCCGCGATAAACATGTCGCTACGACTGCTGTTTCCTTCTGGTGTCCGTAGCCGCGAGCCTCAATGTGTTCAGAATCCCGTTGAACTGTCCGGATTGCGCTTGATCAATATCCGCATCACCGCCGGACCGCACACCTGAACATAATTGCGCAGCTCTGCGTTAACACCGGATTTCTTTCGACTAATCAGGTAACACAGTGACTAAAGATGAACTGCGCGCGGAACTAGAGCGCCAGGAACAACGTTACAAGGAGGTTTACGGCGGGGAAGTCACCACCTACGCCGCACAGCCCGACCCAGAGCGCAAACCCTGGCGCAAGAAAGCCAGCATTCTGGATCAGGCATTCAAACAAGAGCTGCAAAAGATGGAACAGGATCTCAAAGAAGAGCATTGATCCGAGGGGCTCGAACGCGCCCTGTACGTCCGTCACAGCCTCCCGGGTTTCGCCTCGCGCTCGGCCGCGAGAGCGACGCTTGTGCGTCTTTTTGTTGATTTGAGGCGACACCGGCCAGCAGCTCGCAAGTCGATCCGTATTTTTTCTGTCATAATCGCGCCCCCTTCAGACCGGGTCAGAAAACCTACATGATCGATTTATTCAGCGGGCTAGATGCTTGGGTGATTGTGAGCCTGTTGCTCGCTCTGGCGTTCGTCCTCACGTTCGAGTTCATCAACGGCTTTCATGACACTGCGAACGCGGTGGCGACAGTCATCTACACCAAAGCCATGCCGCCCCACCTGGCCGTGTTCTTTTCCGGTGTGTTCAACTTTCTCGGCGTGCTGCTGGGTGGCGTCGGTGTCGCGTACGCCATCGTCCATCTGCTGCCGGTCGAACTGCTGATCAACGTCAATACCGGCCACGGTCTTGCCATGGTGTTCTCGTTGTTGGCTGCGGCCATCACCTGGAACCTGGGTACTTGGTACTTCGGTATCCCGGCGTCCAGCTCGCACACCCTGATCGGTTCGATCCTCGGCGTGGGCCTGGCGAACGCCCTGCTCAACGACATCCCGCTGGCCGATGGCGTCAACTGGCAGAAGGCGATCGATATCGCGGCTTCGCTGGTGTTCTCGCCGCTGGCGGGGTTTCTGGTCGCGGGGCTGGTGCTGATCGGTCTGAAGTGGTGGCGCCCGCTGTCCAAGATGCACAAGACACCGGAACAACGCCGCAAGCTGGATGACAAAAAGCATCCACCCTTCTGGAACCGTCTGGTACTGGTCATTTCTGCGATGGCCGTCAGCTTCGTGCACGGCTCCAACGATGGTCAGAAAGGCATTGGCCTGATCATGCTGGTGCTGATCGGCATCGTGCCGAGCCAGTTCGTACTGGATCTGAACAGCACCACTTACCAGATCGAGCGGACCCGTGACGCGACCTTGCACCTGAGCCAGTTTTACCAGCGCAACAACGCCACACTGGGCGAATACCTTGCGCTGGGCAAAGCGGCCAAAGGCGATCTGCCTTCCACTGCAGCCTGTAACCCTGACCAGACCGAGCCGACCATCAACGCCCTGCTCGAACGTCTTACCGGCGTGACCGACTACCATTCGCTGTCCTCGGACCAGCGCATCGAAGTGCGTCGCTACCTGCTGTGCCTGGACGACAC
>JARDZH010000084.1 GCA_029240955.1 Pseudomonas sp.
GTGGTCTATTCCGGCTCCCATGACAAGTCGCTGGATGCCCTGCTGGAAAAACGTGTGGACGCCGCTTTCGTCGCCAGCGTACGGGCGGATGCCTACCTCAACAGCGGTCGTATAAGCCGTGACACGTTCAAGGTGTTATGGCGTTCAGACCCGATCTACTTCGACCCCTATGTGTTCAGCGGCAGTCTGTGCGCACCGCTCAAAAAGCAGATCCGCGCCGCGATGCTGGAGGACCTGAAAGGTCTGGCTGATTTCCTCAAGTCCCAGGACGCATCCGGCATCGTGCCGGTCAGTCATGCGCAGTACGAACCGTTGCTGCGTTTGATGGAGTCAGAGCCTGTGCGTCCTTAAGTAATCATCACGTGCAGGTAGGTAAACTTTGTAATATCACATTAACATCACCCTGCTAATGTCTGGGTTTTGGTCTGGCATTAGATACGAGCATGCAGGCAGAACACTTCACATTCATGCGTCCAACGCTGCCCAGAGATCATCGGTGCGCCGGTGATCTGTGCAATACAGTGCCCGGTATCGACTCGGCCAGCACCAACATGCAGGTCATGGAGCTGTTCACTGCGCGCAAGGAAATGGTCTGCATGGCCGTGGTTGAAGGTGATCGGCCGATCGGCCTGATCAACCGCAATATCTTCATGTCGCAGATGAGCAAACCGTTTCATCGCGAGCTGTACGACAAGAAAAGCTGCATCGCCTTCATGGACAAGGAGCCGCTGATAGTCGATGCCTCAATGAGCATCGAAGAGCTGACCTTCAAGACGGTCGAGTACGGCGAAAAAGCGCTGGCGGACGGTTTCATCGTGACCCGGGCCGGGCGTTTCGCGGGCCTGGGCAACGGCTTGCAATTGATGGGCGTCGTGGCCGCGCTGCAGGCCGAAAAAAACCGCCAGATGATGCAGAGCATCGAGTACGCCAGCGTGATCCAGAAAGCCATGCTTCGCGCCTCGCGCGAGGCACTGGCATCGACCCTGGATGACGCAACGCTGCTATGGGAGCCGCGAGACGTGGTCGGTGGCGACTTCTACCATTTCTGTGCATACCCGGACGGCTGGTTCGGCGCCATCGCCGACTGCACCGGCCATGGCGTGCCGGGCGCGTTCATGACGCTGATCGCTTCATCTTCGCTGACCCAGGCGCTCGCCCAGTGCGGCCCGCGCGACCCGGCGCGGTTGCTGTCCGAGGTCAATCAGGGCGTCAAACGCCTGCTTGGGCAGGTTGACGGCCCGCAGGGCGCGTCCGAGTCCAACGACGGGCTAGACGCGGCGTTTTTCTGGTTCGATAACGCCAGTCGGACGCTGAGTTTCGCCGGCGCGAACCTGTCACTCCACGTGCTGCAACCGAACGCTGAACAGCTCGACACCATCGCCGGACAACGAATGGGCGTCGGCTATGTCGACAGTGATCTGGATTACGCATGGCGCGTGAATACGGTGCAGCTGTCGCCCGACAGCCTGATGTTCATTGCCACCGACGGGCTGATCGATCAGATCGGTGGCCCCAAGAACATTGCCTTCGGCAAACGCAAAGCTTTCAACACCATTCTGGAACACCGCACTGCCGCCTCGAAAGCCATCTGCGAAGCCATACGACGTGCACTCTCTGATTGGCAGGGGGAGCAAACGCGCCGCGATGACATGACCCTATTCTGCGCCCGCCTCAGGAACGAAGATGTTTAACAACCCAGCGTCACCCTACAACGGCACGTTTTTCGACCTGGCCCAGCAGCAGAACGTGATTTTCTATCACAAGGGCTATTTCTCGCACGCCATCATCTCGACGATGGCTGAAGTCGTGAAACTGCAGCTGGAGATCTCCGGCGTCAGCGGCCCCACACGCCGCAAACTGTTCTCGTCCTTCGTGGAGCTGTCACAGAACATCATCCATTACTCCTCCGACTCGCTGAACGCAGCCGAGGCTGACAAATCGGTCTTGAGTCAGGGCGCGGTATGCATCAGCACAGAAGGCGAGCGCCATTTGATGCTGTGCGCCAACCCAATCGCCACAACAGGCGTCGAGCGCCTGCGCGAACGGCTTGAGCCTTTGCGCAACATGTCGCTGGAAGAAATCAAGCACGCGTACAAAGCCACTCTGCGCGCGGAAACGCCGCCTGACAGCAAAGGCGCGGGCCTGGGTTTCCTGACCATGGCGCGCGATGCGAGCGCGCCGCTGGAGTTCGGCTTTCATCCCCGCGCCGACGACGCTGACACCACGCTGTTCTGCATTAAAGCCATTATCTGAATTGAGCGACGCCCCGCCATGGACAATCTCTACATCGAAGCAACCGCCACATCGCCAGAGATCGACTTCCGCTTCGATCAGAACCTGCTGTCGATGAAAGGCGAGTCCTATCCCGAAAACGCCGCTGCCTTTTACGCCCCGATCGTTGAGCAGTTGCGCGGTTTTCTCGCTGCACAGAGCGACGCGACGATCACCACGCATATCGCGCTGGCCTACTTCAACAGCTCCAGCACCAAGATGCTGTTCAGTATTTTCGATGCGCTGGACCAGTGCGCGCAGGCCGGCAACCGGGTTGAAGTGAACTGGTATCACGACGAGGAAGACGAGACGATCTTCGAATTCGGCGAGGAACTGAAAGCCGACTTCACATCGATCGTTTTCCACGATCATCCGATCACTACCTGAAAAGGACACAGGCAATGCAAGCTTCGGTTACATCCCGGTGTCGCGCCGATGACCCGGCGCCAGACCTGTTCCAAAGCGAAACGGACGCGCTGGAACAAGCCCGGTCAGTACTGGACCTGGCTGAAGCGGATGCGCAGGTGTACAGGAAATCGCTATCCGATCTCGCCACTCATTACGAGCGGCTGATGCGCGACACCCGTCGCCTGATCGGGCGAAGTGACCGCGCCGAGCGCGAGATGAACGCGCTCAACACCCAACTGCAGAACCTGGCGCGTCAGCTTGAGCACCGCGCCACTCACGACGCGTTGACTGGCGTGCTGAACCGGGGCGCGATCATCGACCAGACTGTGAAAGCCCTGCAGACCACAGGCGTGGTGATGATCGTGCTGGACATCGATCACTTCAAACAGGTGAACGACGAGTTCGGACACCCCGCCGGCGATGCGGTCATTCAAGGCATCGTCGGCTGCCTGCGCCGGATCGTCGGCAATGCGGGTTCGGTCGGTCGGGTAGGCGGTGAGGAATTTACGGTTCTGCTGCAAAGCGGGCAGTTGGACGACGGTATGAAGCTGGCCGAAACCCTGCGCGAAGCCATTGCCGCGCACGTGTTCGGTGACCCGATCAACCGGCAGATCACGGCCAGTTTCGGTGTGAGCGCCAACCCGCAGGGAACAAGTTTCGACACCGCTTATGGCCTGGCGGATGCTGCGCTGTACCGCGCCAAGCGTTCGGGTCGCAATCGGGTCGAAAGGGCGGACGTACTGGCGTCCTGAAAGGCTGAAGCGAGAAACGGGACACGCATCGAGCGACGCGTGTCCCGTTTGACGAGGGCTCAGTAAGCCGCCACCAACCCATCCTTTCTCGGATCGGTCCCGCCGACGTAGCCATGCGCCGTGCGCTGGATAATCTGCGCGCCGCCAAAGGCGAACACACCGCTGGGCGCCTCCACGACGACGTCATGCCCGCGCGCCTTGAGTGCTTCGATCACCTGCGGATCGAACGAACGCTCCACGGCCACCTTCAGGCCGCTTTCGATCCGCCAGCGAGGCGCATCGGCTGCGGCTTGCGGGTTCTGCTTGTAGCGCAGGATGCGCATCATCATCTGCAAATGACCTTGCGCCTGCATCGGGCCGCCCATCAGGCCGAACGACATCAACGGCGTGCCGTCTGCGTTCATCACGAACCCCGGAATGATGGTGTGGAACGGGCGCTTGCCCGGGGCAACGGTGTTGACGTGACCCGGATCCAGAGTGAACCCGGCACCACGGTTCTGCAGGCTGATGCCGGTGCCCGGCACTACGACGCCCGAGCCGAAGCCCATGTAGTTGGACTGGATGAACGAGACCATCATGCCGCTTTCGTCGGCAGCGCTCAGGTACACCGTGCCACCGGCCTTGGGCGATCCATGGGCCGGATCGGCCGCCTGATCGGTCACCAACGCCGCGCGTTCTTTCAGGTAAGCAGGGTCCAGCAGTTGCTCGGACCGCAAGCGCATGTGGTCATTGTCGGCGACGTGCTCGCCCAGGTCGGCCAGCGCCAGCTTCATCGCTTCCAGCACGGGGTGAACCGTGGCCACACTGTCCACTGGATGCTCGCCGACACCCAGTGTGTCGAGCATGCTCAGGCCGGCCAGCGTTGCAATGCCTTGGCCGTTGGGCGGCAGCTCATGCACCACGGCGCCGGCGTAAGGTACCGACAGGGTGTCGATCCAGTCGACGCTGTGGGTCGCCAGATCCTCAAGGCTCATCACGCTGCCGTTGGCATTGGCGTGGGCGATGATGGCTTCGGCGAGCTTGCCGCGGTAGAAGGATTCACCCTTGGTTGCCGCAATCTGTTCCAGGGTATCGGCATGGTCGGCCAGCTGGATCTTTTCCCCGGCTTGCGGTGCTTTTCCGCCCGGCAGAAAGCACTCGGCGAAGCCCGGTTGGTCCTTGAGCAACTCGCCGCCACGGCGCCACAGCTCGGCAATGATCGGCGTCACCTGGTAGCCATTGCGGGCGTAGCCGATGGCAGGCTCGGCGAGAGTGGCAAACGGCAGCTTGCCGTAGCGCTCGGACAGCGCCACCCAGGCCGACACCGCGCCCGGCACGGTGACTGAACCCCAGCCGCGCTGGGGCATTTCCTTTTGGCCATCAAAGTATGCCGGCGTCCAGGCCTTCGGCGAACGGCCGGAAGCGTTGAGGCCTTGCAGCTTTTCGCCATCCCAGACAATGGCGAAGGCGTCGCTGCCAATGCCGCAACCGGTCGGCTCGACCACGGTCAGCACCATGGCGGCGGCGATGGCCGCGTCGACCGCGTTACCGCCCTTGCGCAGCATATCGAGGCCTGCCTGCGCCGCCAGCGGCTGGGAGCAGGCGACCATGTTGTTGCCCATCACCGGCGAGCGAGCGGACGCGTAGGGTTGGCTGTAATCCAGATCATCGAACATGCAGTCTTCTCTTTGGCAGTTGATCAGCTTTTGGGGTCGAGGGCGTCACGCAGACCGTCGCCCAGCAGGTTGAAACACAGCACCGTGATATAGATCGCCACACCTGGCGCAATCGACATCCAGGGCGCTTGCTCCATGAAGTTTTTCGCCGTGTTGAGCATCGAGCCCCAGGACGGCGAGGGCGGTTGTTGACCCAGGCCCAGAAAGGACAGGCTGGCCTCGGCCAGAATCGCCGAGGCGATGGTCAGTGTCGCTTGCACCACCAACGGCGACAGCACATTGGGCAGCACATAACGCACGATGATCCAGCGATCCGGCAAGCCGATGGCGCGGGCACCTTCCAGATAATCCTCGTGACGGATCGCCAGCACCTGACCGCGGGTCAGGCGGGCAAAGATCGGCATTGCCGACAGCCCGATGGCGATCATGGCGTTGGTCAGGCTCGGGCCGAGAAACGCGCCCAGCGCGATGGCCAGCACCAGAAACGGGCACGACAGCAGCGCTTCCATGATCCGCGAAATGATCGCGTCCAGTTTGCCGCCAAAGTAACCGGCCAGCAGCCCCAGCGGCACGCCGATGATCATGGCGATCGCCACCGAAACGCCGCCGGCCAGCAGCGAACTGCGCGCACCGAACAGCAGCCGCGAGAACAGATCCCGGCCCAGTTCGTCGGTGCCCAGCCAGTAGATCATCGACGGCGCTTTGCGCACGGCGAGGAAGTTGGCCTTGAGCGGGTCATGCGGCGCAATCCACGGCGCCAGCAGCGCGGCAAGCACGAACACCAGCAACACCACGGCGCCGATCACCGCGCCCTTGTTGGCCATGAACTTGCGCACGAACGGCGAGCGGGTACGCGGCTTGAGCGACACGTCCGCGGCGCGTGAAACAGGAGAAGCGATAGCAGTCATCAGGCTGTCCTCAGGCGCGGATTGATCATGCGGTACAGCACGTCGGCCAACAGGTTGAGCAGCAGAAAGCCGATGGCGACGCACAACACCACGCCTTGCACCACGGCGTAGTCGCGGTTGAACACCGCATCGACGATCATCTTGCCGAACCCCGGGATGCTGAACACTTGCTCGGTCAGCACCGCGCCGCCCAGCAGTTCGCCGAACAGCAGCGTGGTCAGCGTGACGATAGGCATCAGCGCGTTGCGCAGCGCATGCTTGAGAATCACGGCACGTGGAAATAACCCCTTGGCCCGGGCGGTGCGTACGTAATCGGCGCGCAGCACTTCGAGCATCGCGCTGCGGGTGTGGCGCATCAGCACGCCGGACAGCCCGGCCCCCAGCACGAACGCCGGCAGGATCAAAGTCTTGAGGTTCTGCCCCACGTCTTCACCCAGCGGCACGAACCCCGATGCCGGCAGCCATTGCAGCTTCACCGCGAAAATCATGATCAGCAAAATCCCCAGCCAGAAGTGCGGGATGGAGATGCCTGACAACGCCACCACGTTGGCCCCGTAATCCACCGCCGTGCCTTTGCGCACAGCGGAGATCACGCCAGTCGGAATGCCGATCAGCAGGGCGATGAGCAACGCCAGCACCGCAAGCTCGATGGTCACCGGCAGCTTGGACGCCAGCAGCGCCGTCACCGGCTGTTCGGTGCGCAGCGACGTGCCGAAGTCGCCTTGCAGAACGTTGCCCACCCAATGGATGTACTGCAGCGGCAGTGGATCGTTGAGCCGGTACTTGTCGCGCAAGTACTCCATCACCGCCGGATCGCGCTCTTCGCCGGCCATCGCCAGCACCGGATCGCCCGGCAGCAGCTTCTGCAGGGTAAAGACGAACAGCGAGACCAGGATCAGCGTCGGAATGGCGCTGAGCAAGCGCCTGAAAATGAACATCAGCATGCAAAACCCTCGAAGCCGTGCCGGCGAACCATGCGCCGGTCGGCCTTCAGTACCTTGTTCATTTGAACGCGACGTCGGCCAGACGGATCAGACCGTCCGGGTTCGGGACGAAGCCTGTGATCTTGCTGTTCATGGCAATGATCCGCGGGTCGAAATACAGGTAAGTGGTCGGCACATCGGTGGCCAGCAGGCGCAACGCCTGGAAGTACAGTGCCTGACGCTGGGCTTCGTCGTTGACTGCACGAGCCTGATTCAGCAACTCGTCGAGTTTCGGATCGCAGAACCGGCCGTCGTTCTGACCGCCGTGGCAGGTCAC
>JARDZH010000085.1 GCA_029240955.1 Pseudomonas sp.
TTGCCCCCGACCAGCCACTGCGCCAGCGCAGAGATCGCCGCCACGACAAAAAAACCAAGCCACAGGCCATTCAGCATCGGATACGTCCTTCACAAGATGCGGCGATGATAACGGCGCGGGTGCTCAGGGGGAACCGGTGTGGTCATTTCACTGCTCCCGCAGGTAATGCGCTGCTTCTGTGGAAGGAAGCGAAGCTCGCGACCAGGCCATGAACCGCTGTCGCGAGCTGGCGCTCCCTCCCACATACGACTTCCGCATCAGACCAGGCGTGTTCGTTCATGCCAAATTCTGTGGGAGGGAGCGAAGCTCGCGACGAAGCAATGTGGTTTTTCAGGAAGAACGCGTCATCGTTGGTCGCGGGTAAACGCGCTCCTACGGCTACGTGCAGGAGCGCGCTTGCCCGCGATGGGCCGCAAAGCGGCCCCGTAACAACAAAACTCCCCAAAACGACAAACCCCGGAAATCCGGGGTTTGTCGTCACTCATGCAGAACCATCAATCGGCAGCAGGCGCGCTGACCGGCACCGGGTCCTTGCCGCGCCAGTGCGGCAGCGAGTTCCAGTAGCGCTCGCCCTTGGCATCGTCGTACATGCCTTCCCAGCGCGAGATGACCAACACGGCCAAGGCATTGCCGATCACGTTCAGAGCGGTGCGCGCCATGTCCATGATGCGATCGACGCCTGCAATGAACGCCAGACCTTCCAGCGGGATGCCGACACTGCCCAGCGTCGCCAGCAGTACCACGAACGACACGCCCGGTACGCCGGCGATGCCTTTGGAGGTGACCATCAGCGTCAGTACCAGCATCAGCTGCTGGCCGACGGACAGATCGATGCCGTAAAGCTGCGCAATGAACAGCGCTGCGATGCTCTGGTACAGCGTCGAACCGTCAAGGTTGAACGAGTAGCCGGTCGGCACCACGAAGCTGCAGATCGCCTTGGGCGCGCCATAGGCTTCCATCTTGCTGATGACCCGAGGCAGGGCGGTTTCAGAGCTGGCGGTGGAGTAAGCCAGAATCAGCTCATCCTTGAAGATGCGCATCAACTTCACGACCGAGAAGCCAAATGCACGGGCGATCAGGCCCAGCACCACGAAGGCGAAGAACGCGATGGCCACGTAGACCAGAATCACCAGCTTGGCGAGCGGCAGCAGCGAGGCGAAGCCGAAGTTGGCGACCGTTACGGCAATCAGGGCGAATACACCGATCGGCGCGTAGTTCATGATCATGTGAGTGACCTTGAACATGGTTTCCGACACGCCTTGGAACAGCTTCACCAGCGGCTCGCGGACATCATCCTGCAGGCTGGACAGACCAAGGCCGAACATGACCGAGAAGAAAATGATCGGCAGCATGTCGGCGCGAGCCATCGCCGCAAAGATGTTCGCCGGGATCAGGTTCAGGATCGTGGCGACAAAGGCGTGATCATGCTGAACCTCAGCGGTGGTCTGCTGGTATTTGGAGATATCCACAGTGCCCAGCGTGCTCATGTCGATACCAGCGCCGGGCTGGAACACGTTTGCCAGTACCAGGCCGACCAGAATCGCGATAGTGGTGACGACCTCGAAGTAGATGATGGTCTTGAGGCCGATCCGGCCAAGCTTCTTGGCGTCACCGACGCCGGCAATACCGACTACCAGAGAGGCCACCACGATCGGCACCACGATCATCTTGATCAGGCGGATGAAGATGTCGCCGGCCGGTTGCAGCACGTTGCTGATCCACCAGGCTTTCTCGGCATCGAAATGATTGAGCAGGGCGCCCAAGGCAATCCCCAGCACCAGTCCGATGAGAATCTGCCACGCCAGACTCAGTTTTGCCTTCTTCATGCGATTACCCTTGTGCAAATGGCTTGGACATGTCTAAAAACGACACGCTGTCCGCGTAATCACGTGGCAGCGACAAACTCGTTACTTCTTCGAACATGCCCACAAAAGGTCCGCGCAGGCGAGCATAAAGGCCCTATTGCGCGAGAAAAAGGCGCAACTATTCCCACGGCCAGAACGAACGTCTAATGCCAGAAACGACTACCCCATGCCGAATCGGCATAATAAAACGACAAAATGCAGTATCGGATGGCGCTTTCAGCATGCAGTGATTGCGCTGGAACGTGGCTAGAACGTCGCCTGCAGGATGGCAAGGGGGTATGTAACGGAGGGGGACAAGAAGGGCAGCTTACGCTGAAATGTCTCGCAAACTTTACTGGATGTACGGTCAAGGCCGTCGGAGCATGCGGGAATATAAAGCGCCACATCCTTTGGCGATATCGAACTCGTGTCGTCGAGCAGACATCGGCAATCGATGTGGCAGCTTTGCCTGACCCGGCCCTGTAACGGAAGTACTCCCTGTACTCCTAGGTCTCGCCGATCCTTTCGATCAGCGCGTCCCGGCCCCATGGTCATGCGCGCATCCTCTTCGGACCGCACAACGAAAGAAAGCGACGCCCCTGACAAGAGAGAGGCTTTCCTGATCGATCAGTACCAGTTCGGGTCTTTGCGCAACTGCTCTTGCAAGAGTTGCTGCATGCCCTCATCGGGCTTGCCCAGAAAACGGTAGGTGGCATGACGAGTAGGCGACTTGTCCGAAGGCAACCCTGCGGGGACTTCGACAAGCATTGCGTACGCGTCTTCCTTATCGAGACTGAACGCTACGATCAGCCTTTTGCTTTTGCACGTCTCGGCTGTTTCACAAAGCGGACCGACCAGATACTGATCGCCGTCTTCAGTTACAGCCGTCATCTGCTCGGAGGAGCCGGACAGGTTTATCACCCAGTCCGGTAACCGCTCTTCCTTCTTGACGACCTCGGTCCAGGTTTCACGGTACTCAGGAGCAGTGCTCAGGAGTTCGTTGACCCGAGCCTGTCCATCATTGGCAGCCGTTGCCATGGCACTACCGCCCATCAGCAGGGCGGCTGCCAGTGAATGGAAGGATCTATGCATGTCAGCCTCGTCCGCGACGGCCGAAGAAGAACGACACGATGAACATCACCAGGAACACAACGAACAGGATCTTGGCGATACCGGTTGCCGTACCTGCGATACCACCGAAGCCAAGTACTGCAGCAACAATGGCAATGATCAGAAACGTGATAGCCCAACTCAACATAGTGATACTCCTTTTACTGCCGTCTGGATTGTTTAAGGTTTACTCGGAATCGGATCAGAAGACCCACTTCTGCTGCGGTGCCGCTTCACTCACAGTGACCAGACCGTCGACGGGACGAACACTCTGGGACTCGCTCTGAACGATCGGTGCACTGACAGCACGATAGGACAGGCTGTTGCTGTGGGTGATCTGTTGCTTGACGAGCGCAGCGTCGTTGGCTTGGGTCCAGTGCTGGAACTGTTGAATGGCAATCAGGGTGACCAACAGTGCCAAGAGTAGAAACAGGCCTTGCTGGATATGGAGGGGAGAGATACGCAACTGTGCAATACGCTGGCTGTTCATCGCAAACTCCCCCCACTGGGTGCTGTTCAATCGTACCGGCCGTGTCACGACCTTCGTTGAAAGAGATATTGCAGACAGCGTGCCAGTTTTAGGTATCGGTTTTTATCCAATGAATTCAATGGTTTGCAATTAATTAGATGCGTGCCCTGCTAGCAAGCTGCACGATTACCCTTCAGCAATCGTGCGTTCTGCACGGCCTGAATAATGGCCTTTTGACTGCTTCTTAGCCGGCGCTACGTGCCATGACTTTCAGCGCGTCTGCATTCACACCTTTGACGCCCCGAATGTTGCGTGCGATTTCCACGGCCAGCTCTTTTTCGGCGTAGTTGGCGACGATCCCATCGAGACTGACGACGCCACCGTCGGTGCTGACCTTGATGTTCAGGCCGTCCAGTGTGCGGCTATAGATGAGGCTGGATTTCACCTTGCTGGTGATCCATGCGTCGCTCAACTGTTCGGTAGGGTTGAGGTTCTGCGGTTGCGCCTTGGCGGCGATCGAGTCTGCTGCGCTGATGCTGATGAGGTTATTGACGGTGGTGACTCCGTCGGTATTGGTCGCCAGACTGCCTGCAAGCTCCTTGGCCTCCGGACTCTGCGCGCGTCCCTTGAGGGTGACGACGCCGTCTTTGCTGCTCACCTCGATATTCAGCGCCTCGGTCACGCTGCTCCACAGCAGTTTGGATTTGACCGTCGCCGTCAGCGTCGCGTCTTCGAAGCGTTGCGCCATCGCCGAGCGGCTACCGGGTTCGTTGGCAAGCTCGCCGTCAACCTGCAGTTGGTTGTCTACTTTGTCGATGCCTTTCACATCCAGAGCAATGCGCTCAGCCAGTTCGCGCTCGACCTCGTTTTCCACTTTGCCTTTGAGTATGGCGGTGCCTTGTTCGACATCGACTTCCAGCTTGAAAGGGCTCAAGTGCCGATTCAACGCGAATGCCGTCCAGATCGAGCCTTCCTGCCGCGCTTCGGCAAGCTGTGCAGACACATCGCTCTGAGCGGCCTGAGCGAACGCCGGGCCTCCGAGAATGACGGCGGTGGTGGTGATCAGCGCCAGCTTTTTCAGCGGATGCATATCAACTCTCCTTCTATTGAATAGGTCGTCTGGGGCTCGCGACGGACCTGAACAAGAGCCGACGCGTACCTCAGTTCGCCATGACATGCTCAGATAGCTACCATGCATGCCGCAGAATCAATCAGAATGGACCATGCAACTTGCCCGATGATTCCGAGACTAACCAAGACTATTCATTGAGGAGCGTAGGAAAAATGGAAGCAGCCACTGATAATCAGGGCCGTATTCTGCTTGTGGACGATGAGTCCGCCATCCTTCGCACGTTCCGGTATTGCCTGGAAGACGAGGGTTACAGCGTCGCCACTGCCAACAGCGCAGCTCAGGCCGATTCGCTGATGCAACGCCAAGTGTTTGATCTGTGCTTTCTCGATTTGCGTCTGGGCGAGGACAACGGGCTGGATGTCCTGGCGCAGATGCGCATTCAGGCGCCATGGATGCGCGTGGTGATCGTGACCGCCCACTCGGCGGTCGATACCGCAGTCGATGCGATCCAGGCGGGTGCCGCTGACTATCTGGTCAAGCCGTGCAGCCCCGATCAGCTGCGTCTTGCCACGGCCAAGCAGCTGGAAGTTCGCCAGCTCTCCGCCAGGCTCGAAGCGCTCGAAGGCGAAATCCGGAAACCCAAGGACGGCCTGGACTCCCACAGCCCATCAATGATGGCGATTCTGGAGACGGCCCGTCAGGTTGCGGTGACCGATGCCAACATTCTGATTCTCGGCGAGTCCGGTACCGGCAAGGGCGAACTGGCCCGCGCGATTCACGGCTGGAGCAAGCGGGCCAAGAAAGCCTGCGTCACCATCAACTGCCCGTCGCTCACCGCCGAGTTGATGGAAAGCGAACTGTTCGGTCACAGCCGCGGTGCGTTTACCGGCGCCAGCGAAAGCACGCTGGGCCGCGTGAATCAGGCGGACGGCGGCACGCTGTTTCTCGACGAAATCGGCGATTTCCCGTTGACCCTGCAACCCAAGCTGCTGCGCTTCATTCAGGACAAGGAATATGAACGCGTCGGCGACCCGGTAACGCGTCGGGCTGACGTGCGCATTCTTGCGGCGACCAACCTCAATCTGGAAGACATGGTCCGCAGCGGACGCTTCCGTGAGGACCTGCTGTACCGCCTGAACGTCATTACCCTGCATCTGCCGGCCCTGCGCGAGCGCAGCGAGGACATTCTGACCCTTGCGGACCGGTTCCTGGCGCGCTTCGTCAAGGACTACGCCCGTCCGGCGCGCGGTTTCAGCGAAGAAGCGCGTGCAGCGCTGCTCAACTATCGCTGGCCGGGGAATATCCGCGAACTGCGCAACGTCATCGAACGCGCGAGCATCATTTGTCCGTCGGAGCGGGTGGAAGTCAGCCATCTCGGCATGGCTGAGCAGCCAATCAACAACGCTCCGCGTGTCGGCGCCGCGTTGAGCCTCGATGAGCTGGAAAAAGCTCACATCGGGGCGGTTCTGGCCAGCAGCGACACCCTGGATCAAGCCGCGAAGACGCTGGGCATCGACGCGTCGACCCTGTATCGAAAACGTAAACAGTACAACCTGTGAATTGCCCCCTATGAAATTGGCAATGAAGCTACGGACTCGTCTGTTTCTGAGCATCTCGGCGCTCATCACGGTGGCGTTGCTGGGGCTGCTGCTCGGCCTCGTCAGCGTCATGCAGATGGCCCGAACTCAGGAATCGCTCATCCAGCACAACTTTGCCACGCTCGATCTCGGTCTGAAGTTGCGTCAGAACGTGGGCGATCAGCTGATCATGATGACCGGCTATCCGCGGGATGAAGCGGCGCTGGTTGCCATCCAGGAGCAGTTCAAAGCGCTGCTCGACCAGGGTTTCAGCCAGGACACCCAAAGCAACGTCCGCGAAGGCTTTGAAAGAACCAAGAGCGAGTACGAACGGTTTCTGGAGGTCTACCGCCGGATCGGGTCCGATAGCCGCGGCATTCACGGTGTTCCAGAGCTGCGCGAGGCTTTTGACGCACTGCGCGACGGGCTGCAGGACACTCACCGGCATGCCTTGCAGAACATCAGCGACGCCGAGATCAGTTCACGCCAGCGTGCGCTGTGGATTGCTGGTCTGCTCGGGATGGTAGGCATTGCTGTGTTGTGCATCGGCTTTGTGACGGCACACGGCATAGCCCGTCGTTTCGGCGCGCCTATTGAAGCACTGGCTCACGCCGCTGACCGGATCGGGGAGGGCAACTACGAGGTCACGCTGCCGATCTCATCGGCGGCGGAGATGAATCTGCTGACCCGTCGCTTCGGCATCATGGCCGAAGCCTTGCGCCAGCATCAGGCAACCAACGTCGACGAGCTTCTGGCCGGTCAGCAGCGCTTGCAGGCCGTGCTCGACAGTATCGACGACGGTTTGCTGATGATCGACCGGCAAGGTCGACTGGAGCACTTGAACCCGGTCGCGCAGCGTCAGCTTGGCTGGGATGAAAGTCGTCTGGGCAAAGGCCTGGGCGAAGCGTTGGGTCGAGCGGAGCTGGATGAGCAGCTGTTCCTGATCCTGCGCGGCGCCACGCTGGAGCGTGCCCCGGAAGACCTGTCCATCGAGATCGACGGTGAGTCGCGCCTGCTGACCTACAGCCTGACGCCGGTAAGCCACACCAAGGGCCACATTCTGGGTGCGGTTATGGTGCTGCATGATGTCACCGAGCAGCGTGCGTTCGAGCGAGTGCGCAGCGAGTTCGTGCTGCGTG
>JARDZH010000086.1 GCA_029240955.1 Pseudomonas sp.
TATCCTGGTCCTTCACGGCCCCAACCTGAACCTGCTCGGCACCCGCGAACCCGGCGTGTACGGCACGATCACCCTGGCGCAGATTAATCAGGACCTGGAGCGCCGCGCTCGCGATGCCGGTCACCATCTGATGTACCTGCAGAGCAATGCCGAGTACGAATTGATCGATCGCATTCACGCCGCTCGCGATGAAGGCGTGGATTTTGTCCTGATCAATCCGGCTGCTTTTACGCACACGAGCGTAGCAATACGTGACGCGCTGCTGGGAGTGAGCATCCCATTCATCGAAGTGCATTTGTCGAACGTGCACAAACGCGAACCTTTCCGCCATCACTCCTACTTTTCAGACGTCGCTGTAGGAGTGATCTGCGGCCTTGGCGCCAGCGGTTACCGACTGGCCCTGGAGGCCGCCCTGGAACAATTGGCCGTTAGCTCCAAGCCGTGACCGGCACAGCATGACGCTGGTCCACGCGACTTGAACCGGCCGCCAAATATGCCCCTGACAGCCCCTTGGGAGTTGATGATTCATGGATATTCGCAAAGTCAAGAAACTGATCGAACTGCTGGAAGAGTCTGGCATCGACGAACTGGAAATTCGTGAAGGCGAAGAGTCCGTACGGATCAGCCGCCACAGCAAGACCCCGGCACAGCCTTACTACGCACCAGCGCCTGCAGCCGCTTCGGCCGCACCTGCTCCAGCAGCAGCGCCCGTTGCAGCCGCCGCTGAAGCACCATCGGCACCGAAACTGAACGGCCACGTCGTGAAGTCGCCAATGGTCGGTACTTTCTACCGCACGCCTGCGCCTACCTCGCCTGCATTCGTCGAAGTCGGCCAGACCGTCAAGAAAGGCGACACCATCTGCATCGTCGAAGCGATGAAAATGATGAACCACATCCAGGCCGAAGCCAGCGGTGTCATCGAATCCATCCTGGTAGAAAACGGTCAGCCGGTTGAATTTGACCAGCCGCTGTTCACTATCGTTTGAACCGGGGAGAGCCTGCGATGTTGGAAAAAGTTCTGATCGCCAACCGCGGCGAAATTGCCTTGCGCATCTTGCGTGCCTGTAAAGAACTGGGCATCAAGACCGTCGCTGTACACTCCACGGCAGATCGCGAGTTGATGCACCTGGGTCTGGCGGACGAAACCGTCTGCATCGGCCCTGCACCCGCCAACCTGTCGTACCTGAACATTCCGGCGATCATTTCCGCTGCCGAAGTGACTGGCGCCACGGCGATCCACCCGGGCTACGGCTTCCTGGCGGAAAACGCTGACTTCGCCGAACAGGTCGAAAAATCGGGTTTCGCGTTCATTGGCCCGAAAGCCGACACCATTCGCCTGATGGGCGACAAGGTTTCCGCCAAGGACGCCATGAAGCGCGCCAGCGTACCGACCGTTCCCGGTTCCGACGGCCCGCTGCCGGAAGACGAAGACACCGCGCTGCGTATCGGCCGTGAAGTCGGCTACCCGGTGATCATCAAGGCCGCCGGCGGCGGCGGTGGTCGCGGCATGCGCGTGGTTCATCGCGAAGAAGACCTGATCGAAGCTGCAGCCCAGACCCGTGCCGAAGCGGCCGCCTGGTTCAGCAACCCGATGGTTTATCTGGAAAAGTACCTGACCAACCCGCGTCACGTGGAAGTTCAGGTCATTTCCGATGGCCAGGGCAACGCGATCCATCTGGGCGACCGTGACTGTTCGCTGCAGCGCCGCCACCAGA
The DNA here is from genome assembly GCA_029240955.1 of Pseudomonas sp. The sequence goes on from JARDZH010000086.1 coordinate 1,716, forward strand.
AAGTTCTGGAAGAAGCGCCGGCTCCGTTCATCGACGAGGACGCTCGCAAGGAAGTACTGGCAAGCTGCGTTCAGGCGTGCATCGACATCGGCTACCGCGGCGCGGGTACTTTCGAGTTCCTGTACGAGAATGGTCGTTTCTACTTCATCGAGATGAACACCCGCGTCCAGGTCGAACACCCGGTTTCGGAAATGGTCACCGGTATCGACATCGTCAAGGAGATGCTCAGCATCGCCGCAGGCAACAAGCTGTCGTTCACTCAGGAAGACGTGGTCTTCAAGGGTCACGCGCTGGAGTGCCGGATCAACGCTGAAGATCCGAAAACCTTCATTCCGAGCCCAGGTCTGGTCAAGCATTTCCATGCACCGGGCGGCAACGGCGTGCGGGTCGATTCGCATCTGTACAGCGGCTACAAGGTTCCGTCCAACTACGACTCGTTGATCGGCAAGCTGATCACCTGGGGCGCTACACGTGACGAAGCCATGGCACGCATGCGTAATGCGCTGGATGAGATCGTCGTCGACGGTATCAAGACCAACATTCCGCTGCACCGTGATCTGACCCGTGATGAGGGCTTCTGCGAAGGCGGAGTCAACATTCACTATCTGGAACACAAACTGGCCAATCAATAAGCCTGTCTGTTTCCGATCAACAAAGCCGCAGTGATGCGGCTTTGTTGTTTGCGCTGCATAGCAGTAAACTTGCCGGCTTTCGCGGCCCCGCTGCACACTCATTTGACTCGAAGGTAATCCGCCATGCCTTGGCTGCAAGTCCGCCTCGCCATCAGCCCAGAACAAGCCGAAACCTACGAAGACGCTCTGTTGGAAGTGGGCGCCGTATCCGTGACGTTCATGGACGCCGAAGACCAGCCCATTTTCGAGCCGGAACTCAACACCACGCCGCTGTGGGCGCACACCCATCTGCTGGCATTGTTCGAAGCCGATACCAATGCCGAACTTGCCTTGTCGCACCTGAAGTTGCTGACCGGCACCGAGTTGCCCGAACACAGCGCCGAAGTCATCGAAGATCAGGATTGGGAACGCAGCTGGATGGACAATTTCCAGCCGATGCGTTTTGGCCAACGGCTGTGGATCGTACCGAGCTGGCACGCTGCGCCGCAGCCCGACGCTGTCAACCTGCTGCTCGACCCGGGGCTGGCGTTCGGCACCGGCACTCACCCGACCACTGCACTGTGCCTGGAATGGCTGGACGGCCAGGACCTGACCGGTTGCAACGTTCTGGATTTCGGCTGCGGCTCGGGCATTCTTGCCATCGCGGCGCTGCTGCTTGGTGCTGAACAAGCAGTCGGCACCGACATCGACGTTCAGGCGCTTGAAGCGTCCCGCGACAATGCCGGGCGCAACAACATCGCCGCCGAACGCTTCCCGCTTTACCTGCCGCAGGACCTGCCGCAGCAACAAGCCGATGTGCTGGTTGCCAACATTCTGGCCGGCCCGCTCGTCTCTCTCGCGCCACAGCTGGCGACGCTGGTCAAATCCGGCGGCCGTCTGGCCCTGTCGGGCATTCTCGCCGAACAAGGTGAAGAAGTGGCTGCGGCGTATGCTGCTACATTCGATCTTGACCCGATTGCGAATCGTGATGGCTGGGTACGCATCACGGGCCGTCGCCGTTAACCGCCGCCTGAACCGGACAGCCGCATGACCGACAGCTTCGTCACGCAGTGCCCGCACTGCCAAACCAGTTTCAGAGTCAGCCACGCCCAACTGAGCGTGGCACGCGGCGTCGTGCGTTGCGGGGCCTGCCTGCAGGTCTTCAACGCTGCCCGGCAATTGCTCGAACAACGCGATGGCGTCGAGCCTGCGCCCGTGACGGTTCAGGCCGAGCGCGAAATCAACGAGCCTGTTTACGCCGCGCCCTCGTTGCCGGTCCGGGAACATCAGCCTGCCGCCGCATCGGCGGAGGACGACGATCCCTGGCATGTCAGCGAGCTGGATCTGGACAACCTCAATCTCGACGAAGAACTCGCCCGCCTCGAAAAGCGCGATGCGCAGCGCCGCTCGGCCGTTGCAGACCCTGATGCCCACTCCCTGACGGCACGTCGCGATCTGCCGCAGGCCGAAGAAACCGAGTGGGTCAACACGCTGCGTAACGACGAAGTTGACCAGCTTCCTGAACTGCATGCCGAGGTCATCACGGCGCCAGAACAGCCGGAACCTGAGCCGCAGAAAGACGACGAGGTGCACGAGACACGTACCGAGCCGTCACTGGGCAACAGCCGCGACGTCGACGAGGACGAGCCTACGGTTCCGGCCTTCGGCCCCCGCATCGGGCCGCGAGTCGAGAAGGCTGAAAAGGTAGAACGTTGGTCAGCCCGCGATGACGACGATGATCTGGACGTCGATGAACACCGTGATGCCGACAACGAGACTGACAACCGCGCTGACGAAACGAACACCAGACACGATTCACGCGGTCGGCGCTCGCGCGGCGAGCCGGCGATTCGCGATCAGGCGCTGCTGGATCTGAGCGATGACCCCTTGCAGCTGGATTGGCAAAAGCCAAAGCCGCGCTGGGGACGCCGACTCGCCTGGGCACTCCTGATCCTGCTGGCGCTCGCAGGCCTGGCGGCTCAATACGTGTGGTATCACTTCGACCAGCTGGCGCGGCAGGACCAGTATCGCCCTTGGTTCCAACAGCTTTGCCCGCAACTGGGGTGCAAGGTGCCGTCCAAAGTCGACATCTCACAACTCAAGAGCAGCAACCTGATCGTTCGCAGCCATCCCGAGTTTCAGGGCGCACTCATCGTAGACGCCATCATTTATAACCGCGCATCGTTTTCGCAGCCCTTTCCGCTTCTCGAACTGCGCTTCGCCGATACCGGCGGTCAGCTCATTGCCAGTCGTCGCTTCAAGCCCAGCGAGTATCTGAGTGGCGAATTGGCGGGCAAAGAAGAGATGCCACCCCAGACTCCTATCCACATTGCGCTGGACATCCTTGATCCTGGCGCAAAGGCGGTGAACTACAGCCTCTACTTCAGATCCCCCGAGTAACTCATTCGAGGGGGACCTGGCGCAGGCAATCCGCACCCGCCGTCAGCACTTTCCTACGTTAATCACAGCTCGTTCTGCGAAATTGACGTCAAAAATGCTGGTTAACCGGACTGTTGGCGATAAGAACATAACTGTTCAGATTTTATCCAATTCAGCCTTTATCCAGTCATCGAGAGCGGGTATCATGCCAACCCTTTTTTCATACTCTCGGTTCGGTCTGATGGTTGCCAGCAACCTGACGGCGGGACCGTTGCAGACCGTGTGCAACGGTTTTTTACATGGCCTGCGAATGATTCGGCCCCACGATAGGTAAAGCTATGTCGGCGGTACGCATCGGCCCATATACATTGCAGAACGGCTTGATTCTCGCTCCCATGGCGGGCGTCACAGACCAGCCTTTCCGTCAGCTGTGCCGACGCCTCGGCGCAGGTCTGGTGGTTTCGGAAATGGTCACCAGTGATATGAGCCTGTGGAACAGTCGCAAGTCGCGTCTGCGCATGGTCCACGAGGGCGATCCCGAGCCTCGCTCGGTGCAGATCGCCGGCGGGGACCCGCAGATGCTGGCGGATGCGGCCAGGGCCAACGTTGAACTGGGCGCCCAGATCATTGACATCAATATGGGTTGCCCGGCCAAGAAGGTGTGCAACAAGGCCGCAGGTTCTGCGCTGCTGAAAGACGAACAACTGGTGAGCGAGATCCTGCAGGCCGTCGTGGCCGCAGTCGATGTGCCGGTCACCTTGAAGATCCGCACCGGATGGGACCGCGATAACCGCAACGGTCTGACCGTGGCGAAGATTGCCGAACAGTCCGGCATTCAGGCGCTGGCCGTACATGGCCGCACCCGTGCCGATCTGTACACCGGCGAAGCGGAGTACGACACCATTGCCAGTATCAAACAGGCGGTGTCGATTCCGGTGTTCGCCAATGGCGACATAGATTCACCCGAGAAAGCCCGGTTCGTGCTGCAGAACACCGGAGCCGACGGGCTGTTGATTGGCCGGGCCGCCCAGGGGCGCCCGTGGATTTTTCGCGAGATAGAGCATTACCTGCGCACCGGCGAAACGCTGCCTGCGCTTGAGTTGAGTGAAGTGGAACGCATCCTGCTCGAACACCTGGCAGCGCTTCACGCGTTCTACGGAGATGTGATGGGCGTGCGTATCGCGCGCAAGCATGTCGGTTGGTATCTCGCAACCTTGCCGGGCGCCAGGGAATTTCGCACCCGTTTCAATCGTTTGGAAGACACGGAAGCACAGTGCGCCAACGTCCGGGAGTTCTTCAGCCAAGGCTGCAAGGGCCCGGATAACCAGAATGAGAACGAGGTGGCCGCATGACGATGATGACCGAGACTTTAGTGAGTGGAACAACACCCGTGAGCGACAATGTCAATTTGAAACAGCACCTCAACACGCCGAGCGAAGAGGGCCAGACCCTGCGCGGAAGCGTTGAAAAGGCGCTGCACAATTATTTCGCCCACCTTGAAGGCGCTTCCGTCACTGATGTCTACAACCTGGTGTTGTCGGAAGTCGAGGCTCCGCTCCTCGAATGCGTGATGAACTACGTCAAGGGCAACCAGACCAAGGCCTCGGAACTGCTGGGCCTGAATCGCGGCACCTTGCGCAAGAAACTCAAACAGTACGATCTGCTGTAAGCATCCCAACAGAAAAAGCGACCTCACTTGCACCGCGGTCGCTTTTTTTTGCTGACTTCTTTTGCTTTTGATGGAAATCGAGATGACCGACCAGACTACCCGCCTGCCGATCCGCCGCGCTTTGATCAGCGTTTCCGACAAGACAGGCATCCTGGAATTTGCCCGCGAACTTGAAGCGCTGGGCGTTGAAATCCTTTCCACTGGCGGTACGTTCAAGCTGCTTCAGGACAACGGCGTGGCAGCGGTGGAAGTCGCTGACTACACCGGCTTCGCGGAAATGATGGACGGTCGGGTCAAGACGCTGCACCCGAAAATCCACGGCGGCATTCTCGGCCGTCGCGGTACCGACGATGCCATCATGAGCGAGCACGGCATCAAGCCGATCGACCTGGTAGCGGTCAATCTCTATCCCTTCGAAGCGACTGTTTCCAAGCCAGGCTGCGATCTGCCGACCGCTATCGAGAACATCGATATCGGCGGCCCGACCATGGTTCGCTCCGCCGCGAAGAACCACAAGGACGTCGCCATCGTCGTCAACGCCAGCGATTACGGCCAGGTCCTGGAAAGCCTCAAGGCCGGCGGCCTGACCTACGCACAGCGTTTCGATCTGATGCTCAAGGCGTTCGAACACACCGCGGCCTATGACGGCATGATCGCCAACTACCTGGGCGGCATCGACCAGTCTGCCGAAACCCTGAGCACCGAAGGCCGCAGCCAGTTCCCGCGCACCTTCAACACCCAGTTCGTCAAGGCTCAGGAAATGCGCTACGGCGAGAACCCGCACCAGAGCGCGGCGTTCTACGTCGAAGCCAATGATCGTCAAGCATGCCAACCCGTGCGGCGTCTCGGTTTGCCCGGACGATGAAGGCGGCATCCGCAAGGCCTACGACCTGGCCTATGCCACCGACACCGAGTCCGCTTTCGGCGGCATCATTGCCTTCAACCGCGAGCTGGATGCCGAAACCGCCAAGGCCATCGTCGAGCGTCAGTTCGTTGAAGTCATCATTGCGCCAAGCGTCAGCGCCGAAGCTCAAGCGGTCGTGGCCGCCAAGGCCAACGTGCGCCTGCTGACCTGCGGCCAGTGGGGCGAGCGTCTGCCGGCGTGGGATTACAAGCGCGTCAACGGCGGTCTGCTGGTTCAGAGCCGCGATATCGGCATGATCACCGCAGATGACCTGAAGGTGGTGACTCAGCGTGCGCCGAGCGAGCAGGAAATCCATGACCTGATTTTCGCGTGGAAAGTCGCCAAATACGTGAAGTCCAACGCCATCGTTTACGCCAAGAACCGTCAGACTGTCGGTATCGGTGCAGGCCAGATGAGCCGCGTGAACTCGGCACGTATTGCTGCGATCAAGGCTGAACACGCAGGTCTGCAGGTGCAGGGCGCGGTCATGGCTTCCGATGCGTTCTTCCCGTTCCGTGACGGCATCGACAACGCTGCCAAGGCGGGGATTACTGCAGTGATCCAGCCGGGTGGTTCGATGCGTGATGCAGAGGTTATCGCCGCGGCCGATGAAGCCGGGATCGCGATGGTCTTCACCGGCATGCGTCATTTCAGACATTAAAACGGCCGCACTGGCGCAGGCGTCTGCTGCGTTGGATGGGGCTCCGCCTTGCATCCACCTACGCCAACGCGACCTCGTGATGCGGTGCCGCTGAAAAGCGGACTTCCGCATCCCTTCACCGAATTAGCTTCATCGAGGTTTTGAAATGAATGTTTTGATCATTGGCAGTGGCGGTCGTGAACACGCGCTGGCCTGGAAAGTTGCTCAGGATCCACGTGTCGCCAAGGTTTTCGTGGCGCCGGGCAATGCCGGTACGGCAACTGAAGCCAAGTGCGAGAACGTCGCTATCGATGTGCTGGCCCTTGAGCAACTGGCTGACTTTGCCGAGCAGAACGTCTCGCTGACCATCGTCGGCCCTGAGGTTCCTCTGGTCGCAGGCGTTGTCGACCTGTTTCGCAGCCGTGGCCTGGACTGCTTCGGTCCGACCGCTGGCGCTGCTCAACTGGAAGGGTCCAAGGCATTCACCAAAGACTTCCTCGCCCGCCACAAGATCCCGACCGCTGACTATCAGAACTTCACCGAGATCGAGCCAGCGCTGGCTTACCTGAGTGAGAAAGGCGCGCCAATCGTGATCAAGGCCGATGGCCTGGCAGCCGGTAAAGGCGTCATCGTTGCCATGACACTGGCTGAAGCCGAGGATGCGGTACGTGACATGTTGGCAGGCAATGCCTTCGGCGATGCCGGTTCTCGCGTAGTCATCGAAGAATTCCTCGACGGCGAAGAAGCCAGCTTCATCGTGATGGTCGACGGCAAGAACGTGCTGCCGATGGCTACCAGCCAGGATCACAAACGCGTCGGCGACGGCGACAGCGGCCCGAACACTGGCGGCATGGGCGCCTACTCACCTGCCCCGGTGGTCACTGCGCAGGTTCACCAGCGCGTCATGGATCAGGTCATCTGGCCAACCGTCCGCGGCATGGCCGAGGAAGGCAACGTCTACACCGGCTTTCTCTATGCTGGCCTGATGATCGACAAGGCCGGCAACCCGAAGGTCATCGAGTTCAACTGCCGCTTTGGCGACCCGGAAACCCAGCCGGTCATGCTGCGCTTGCAGTCGAGCCTGGTGCTGCTGGTCGAAGCTGCGCTGGCCCAGGCGCTGGACAAGATCGAAGCGCAATGGGACCCGCGCCCAAGCCTGGGCATCGTGCTCGCTGCCGGAGGTTACCCGGGCGACTACGCCAAAGGTGCCGCGATCGAAGGGCTGGAAGCTGCCGCTGCACTCGACGGCAAAGTGTTCCATGCCGGCACTGCGTTGAAGGACGGCCGTGTTGTGACCAGCGGCGGACGCGTACTCTGCGCCACCGCCCTTGGCGAAACAGTCGGCAAGGCCCAGGAAAACGCCTACGCTCTGGCAGCGAAGATCGATTGGGAAGGCTGTTTCTACCGCAAGGACATCGGCTATCGAGCAATTGCGCGTGAGCGTGGCGAAAGCCAGGAGTAATCGGCTCGGGTCCGTTCTGTCATGGAGCGGGCCCGGTTGCTCCAGGGCTGCGAAATGGCATCAGGCATTTATTCACGAAGGGACTTCATCGTGCGCTGGCTCAGGACTGCCGTAGCTTCACTCATCGGGTCAATGACCCTGCTGTTCATGCTTTGCGCCCATGCAGAGCATAGCGGCGGCTGGTCCGTATTACTCGACGACCAGGCAAAGCTGCAACTGAGCGATGTCCGCTCGGCGCGCTACCAGAATCAATTCAGCCCCGTCGAACTGCAGCGAATTTCGGCAGCCGAGCGCGACAGCGCGATTTGGCTGCACTACCGCATGTTGCCGGGAAAGCATGAGCAGCTGTTGCGCATCTTCGCACCCGACCTGGCGACGGCTGATGTATACGTTCTGGACGGTGAGCGGCTGGTCGATTATCTGCGCACCGGCAACGACGTCCCCAAGCGCGATCAGCGCCTGCCTTCAAGCGATTTTCTGCTGCCGATCTCGCAGAGCGCGGTACCGCTGGATATCTACGTCCGGCTGATGTCGACGCAGAAGATGCGCCCGAGCATCACGCTGCAACCTGCCATCGAAAGCGCTGCCGACGAGCGCGAGCCGTTGTTGTTCGGCCTGCTTTTCGGTGCGCTGGGCATGCTGATCATCCAGAACCTGACCCGCTACTGGCACACCAAGTCGCGCAGCAACCTGTGGCTGGCCGGGTGCGAAACCTTGTTGGCGATGAGCGCCCTGTTGCTGCTCAATCTTCCGAGTCTGCTCGGTGTGGACGTCGCGCAGACTCCCGGCGCGCACCTCGCATTGCTGATGGCGGCCATCACCGGCCTGATCTACACGCGCTGCTTCTTCGGCCACCGTAACAGCGGCGTGCTTGACCGGTTGCTGCTGGCCAATATTCTGCTGATGGCGCTCGGTGCTCTGCTGATCGTCGCGTTCCACGATCTGTCCGTGAATGCCTGGACGTTCTGTCTCGTGGGGCTCACAACGATCAGCATTCTGACGGTATCGGTATGGCACTGGCAGAAAGGCTACCGTCCCGCCCGCTTGTTTGCCTTGGCGATGATCATTTTCAACATTGGTTATCTGGTGATCCTTCCAGGCTTCCTGTGGCTGAGCCTGGTGCCGCCGCAGCTCCTGATTCTGACGCTGCTCGGTGTGTTTTGCGCCAGCGGTCTGCTAATGAGCATTGCGCTCAGTGAACGGCATCGGGGGATTACCGAGAACAATTTCAGCATCAGTCGTGAGCAGGCGGCCAGCGCGGCAGAGATCAGTGCGAAGGCGGAATTCCTCGCCAAGATCAGTCACGAGATTCGTACGCCCATGAACGGCGTGCTCGGCATGACCGAGCTGCTGATCGGCACGCCGCTGTCCGTCAAGCAGCGTGACTATGTGCAGACCATTCACAGCGCCGGCAACGAGCTGCTGACGCTGATCAACGAGATTCTCGACATCACCAAGCTGGAGTCCGGGCAGATCGAGCTCGACGATGTCCAGTTCGATATCAGCGCGCTGATCGATGACTGCCTCAACATCTTCCGCGCCAAGGCCGAGCAGCAGCATGTCGAGCTGATCAGCCTGGTTCAGCCGCAGGTGCCTCGCGTCATCAGCGGTGACCCGACCCGGCTGCGCCAGACACTGCTCAGCCTGCTGGAAAACGCCCTCAAGAAAACCGAGGAAGGCGAGATATTGCTCGCGGCGTCCCTGGATACCTCCAAGCCGGGTAAGCCCCGGCTACGGATTTCGGTTCAGGACAGCGGTGACCCGATTTCCCCCCAGGAGCGCGACGCGCTGCTCAACGCCGAGCTGCACAGCAAGAACTTCCTCGCCAACAGCAAGCTGGGCGGGCACCTCGGGCTGGTCATCGCTCGCCAACTGGTTGTGCTCATGGACGGTGAGTTCGGCATCCAGAACGGCAGCACGCAGGGCAGTACCTTATGGGTCTCGCTGCCACTGGAGGCCAAGCTGCTCGACCAGCCGATCCTCGATCTGGACAGCCCTCTCCGGGAAGCACGCGTTCTGGTGGTCGATGACAACGATACGTGCCGTAAAGTACTGGTCCAGCAGTGCAGCGCGTGGGGCCTGAACGTCAGCGCAGTCGCGTCCGGGAAGGAGGCTTTGGCGCTGCTCAGGACCAAGGCGCACCTGCGCGATTACTTCGATGTGGTGCTGCTGGACCAGAACATGCCCGGCATGACCGGTATGCAGCTTGCGGCCAAGATCAAGGAAGATCCAAGCCTGAACCATGACATTCTGCTGATCATGCTGACCGGCATCAGCAATGCACCCAGCAAGGTCATTGCTCGCAACGCCGGTATCAAGCGGATTCTCGCCAAGCCGGTGGCCGGCTACACCTTGAAAACGACGCTGGCTGACGAGCTGACCCAGCGCAGTATCGGTGCCCATACGCCCAACCCGTACTCGGTGTCGAACCTCCCGATCATCGTGCCGGATGATTTCCGCATTCTGGTCGCCGAAGACAACAGCATCTCCACCAAAGTGATTCGCGGGATGCTCGGCAAGCTCAATCTGAATCCGGATACCGCAAGCAATGGCGAAGAAGCCTTGCGAGCGATGAAGGCCCAGCGCTATGACCTGGTGCTGATGGACTGCGAGATGCCGATCCTCGACGGTTTCTCGGCGACCGAACAGCTGCGCGCCTGGGAAGTGGGCAATCAGCGCGTACGTACCCCGGTGGTGGCGTTGACCGCGCACATTCTGACCGAGCACAAGGATCGCGCCCGTCAGGCTGGCATGGACGGTCATATCGCCAAACCGGTGGAGTTGTCCCAACTGCGCGAACTGGTGGAATACTGGGTCGCCCAGCGTAGCTGAGGACACAGGCTGTAAAGCAAACCGTCTCGTCGAATTCGATCAGCACGCATTGCCGGGCGCCTTTGCCTGATAGACTCGCCCGGCCACTTACCTGTGTTCGCGAGTGTGATCATGCTGCATGTGCTGTCTAGCGTTTATCTGAAGATGCTGGTGCTTTACAGCCCCTTCTTCGTGCTGTCCTGCTTCATCAGTCTGACTCGCGGTCACTCGCGCAAGGAGCAACGGCGTCTGGCGTGGAAAATCGCGCTGGCAACGCTGGTGTCCAGTGTTCTGCTTTACCTGTTCGGACGCGTGATCTTCGAAGTCTTCGGCATTACCGCAGACGCGTTCCGTATCGGAGCAGGCAGCGTGCTGTTCATTTCCGCGCTGGCCATGGCGCAAGGCAAGTCTGCCGTCCAGACCGACAATATCCAGCAGGATGTGACCATCGTTCCGTTGACCATCCCTATCACGGTCGGGCCGGGCACTATCGGTGCCTTGCTGGTCATGGGCGTAAGTCAACCGCATTGGGACGACAAGCTCATCGCGATTGTCGGCATTGCACTGGCCAGTCTGACTGTCGGCGTGGTGCTGTACCTGTCCGGCCAGATAGAACGGCTGCTTGGTGATCAGGGTCTGCAGATTGTCAGCCGCCTGATGGGTCTGTTTCTCTGCGCACTGGCGGCGCAGATCATTTTCACAGGGATCCGCGGTTATCTGGTGATGTAGCCAGCGCCTGATGATGAGCCACTCGCGTAGCGCGGCGGCTCAAGATCGGAATGATTCAGTGCTGCGTTTCGTCCGGCCCAAGCCTGTCGTCGCACATCACAGGCATGATCAGCTGGCGCTCTCTTCCTGCCAGAAATGCCTGAACCTTGGGCTGCACTGTTTTGTAATCATCTGAATTCCAGCCACGATGCAAAATGCGCACTTCCAGCGGCCCTTGAATATCAGCACCGTTGAACGACTGCACCCACACATCCTCAGTCACTTGGGCTGAAGTCTTGAAGCTTATCCACAGACATGACAACGCACCGGAGGGATCCAGGCTGCTCACCAACAACCCTACGCTCGTGTCGGCTGGGGTGGAGCCGTTTGTAGCGGATTTATCGGGAGTTCCCGCCACGAACCGGCGAAACAGCTGGTGAGCGCTGTCTTGGACTCGACCCACCATACAACTCACCGTGTGGCGCATCTGCTTGACCTGAGCATCCGGCAAGTCAGGCAGCAGCATCCGCTCGATGATGGACTCGATCGTCACATTGTCGGTCTCATCCGGTTCAAACGTATGCCCGTCGAATCCGTTGCC
>JARDZH010000087.1 GCA_029240955.1 Pseudomonas sp.
GCTCGACGAAGAAAACCGGCCCTGCGGCATCGTGCATCGGCACTCGCTGTCCGAGGCGCTGCTCAAGCCGTTCGGCACTGAGCTGTTCGCCCGCAAGCCGATCAGCCGACTGATGAGCGAAGATTTTCTGGCGGTCGAGATGAGTCAGTCGCTGCAGCAAGTCAGCCGACTGCTCACCAGCCGCGCGCGCCAGCGTATCGAGGAGGATTTCATCATCACCCAGCACGGTGTTTATCTGGGCCTGGGCCGAGTGATCGACGTACTAAAGTTGATCACGGAGCTCAAGATTCAACAGGCTCGCTACGCCAACCCGCTTACGCTGCTGCCCGGCAATGTGCCGATCCAGCAATGTCTGACCCGGCTGCTGCAGCAGGGGCGCGAATCGATGATCTGCTACGTGGACATCGACAGCTTCAAGCCTTTCAACGATATCTACGGCTACGCCCGTGGCGATGAGGTGCTCTTGTGCCTGGCGCAGTGCCTGAATGATCGCATCGACCCCAGCCGCGACTTTGTCGGGCACATCGGGGGCGACGACTTTCTGATGGTCCTTGGCATCGACGGCTGGGAGAAAAGGCTGAACAGCCTGCTTGAGGATTTTCAGAATCAGTGCCGACGCTTCTACCGGGCCGAGCATCTGGAAGCGGGCTGTTTCATCGCGCTCAGTCGCCAGGGTCAACGCGAGGAGTTTGCGCTGCTGTCCTTGTCGATCGGGGTCGTGCACTTGAAAAGCGAAGACTGCGCCCAGCTGAATGCAGGACAACTGGCGGACCTGGCTTCACAAGCCAAACATTTCGCCAAGGACGTTTCGGGAGCCAGCATTCACGTGATTTCTGCCACGCAACCCGGATTCATGGCAACGGCGTAAGGCGCACTCACTCACGCGAAGTGCGGCGGCTCAGCGCTGCTCTTCGGTTTCCGGGTAATCGTACTCGAACACCCGCACCACTTCCGAGGCGTGCCACGACGCAGCGGCAATCCCGTCCGACGGGCCCGAGAAACGCCCCAACCGCTCGACGCATTCGAAAAATCCGGTACGCGGAAGGCGGCTCGCGCCCTGACTGATCACCAGCGAACTGCGCAGCGGCTGGTCAGCACGCGCGTCGATACTGGCGAGGTGCTCAAGCGCGGCGGTGAGCGTTTGCATCGCGGGAGAGGGCAATTGCAGACGTTCGAGCAAGGCGCGATAAGTGACCAGATGCCGCTGACGCCTTGCGTGGTCCAGTTCACTCAGCAATCCGTCCCAGTGCTGGCGGCTGATACGCACACTCATGCCTCACCCCGCCAGCCCGGCACATCCAGTTCCCACGCCAGGCTGCGCTTGATTGCAGCGTCCGGATCACGGGTGCCGTTTTCGATCAGTTCGAGGTAGGACGGGCTGATGCCGACGGTACGCGCCAGCTGCGCAAGTTCGAGACCTTTCGCGGTACGCAGCGCTGTCAGTTCATCCAGTCCGGGACGAGGCGCGTGCTCTGTAGACGGCGCCGGTTTGCCAGTGTCGGGAGGAGACGACTCGCTCAGGCCGGCAGCCCGCAAGAGCGCCTGATACTGAGACCATGGCAATACGGCGTATTCCGGCTCCCCATCACGTGAGATCACTTGAAGATCCATTCACTCCCCCTTGTGCTGGCCAATGGCGTATCCAGACAGGCTTACTCCAGTTGCTGGCATAGTAAGAGATTGTTCTCACCGGTGATACAACCGCCTCGCTTGCCACGCAAGAAATGGCCAGACGGCGAGAACGAAACGGCTCAATGCTGGCCCTTTTCCTGTTCAAGCAGCGCCTGATTGTCCGGCAGGCGTTCGACGACCACCAGCTTCTCGGGCGGCTGGCGTTCGCGCCACGCGCGGAAGGCATCGAGTTCATCGGTCAGGTGCTTCATGATCCAGGCCAGCACCGCGATGTCGTCGAACATCCCAAGGCCCGGAATCCAGTCGGGGATCGCGTCCAGCGGGCTTAAAAAGTACATGAGCCCGGCCACGATCGACAGAATCGACTTGGCACTGATGTCCCGATACTCGCCCCGCCAGTAGGCGAGGCAAAGCGCCTGCAGGAGGCGCAGGTCGTCCTTTATACGCCCCAGACGGCTGCCTTCGCTCGCGCCCTTGCGAGCGACCGCAAACAACAAGGCTGGGAGACGACCTGCCGCCAGTACGCGTCTGGCGCCGGGCAGATACCGGATAAGATTCCATGGTGCTTTCATGTTCACTCCCGTTCCGAAGAAGGTGGTTTTCGACATCGCTGCGGTTCTGAGGTTATCCACATAAATTGTGGATAACCTTGTGAACAGCCACATCTTTTGGCCCTGAACCGCCCGTTTTATCGGGCTCGCTGTCAGATCGGGCGTTTTTCACTCATATAAAAAATCCCCTGAAATCGTTGACTTAGCCCCGATTTCACTCTAGCCGGCGCCTATTGCCAGACTGTTCGACAATCCGGGCGGGCCGCTCCTCCGTCAAGACGCCAGGCTCGACATTCAGACTATGAGTTGACTCTGCAAGCCGCCAAGCGTTCGCCCATTCTGCGTCCGTCAAAGTGTGCGGATACAAAAACGCCCTGTACAGGACAGGGCGTCTGATGCAGCCAGGCTGCGATTACTTCTTGTCGGCCTTGGCCGGTGCAGGCTCTTCAGCTTCTGCTTCAGGCGCTTGCGCAGCGGCAGGGTCCTTGATGCCCAGCAGTTCCAGATCGAAGACCAGCACCGAGTTGGCTGGAATCATCGGGCTCGGGCTCTGTGCGCCGTAAGCCAGTTCACTCGGGATGAACAGCTTGACCTTCTCGCCGACGTGCATCAGTTGCAGGCCTTCGACCCAACCTGGGATCACGCCGCCAACCGGCAGGTCGATCGGGCTGCCGCGCTCGACGGAACTGTCGAACACCTTGCCGTCAGTCAACTTGCCTTCGTAGTGAACGGTCACGACGTCAGATGGCTTGGGCTGTGCGCCGTCTGCCTTCTTGATGATCTGGTACTGCAGGCCGGAAGCGGTGGTGACAACGCCTTCCTTCTTGCCGTTTTCTTCGAGGAATTTCTTGCCGGCCGCTGCCGACTCTTCGCTCAGCTTGGCCATGCGCTCTTCGGCACGCTTCTGCAGCGCAGCGAAGGCTTCGACCAGCTCTTCATCCTTGAGCTTCTGCTCTTTCTTGCCAACAGCGTCTTCGATACCCAGGGCCACAGCCTTGGAATCGAGATCGTCCATGCCTTCCTGTGCCAGGCTCTTGCCCATGTTCAGGCCGATGCCGTAAGAGGCTTTCTGGGCGGGGCTTTTCAGCTCAACGGTACTGGCTTGCTTGTCGCAACCTGCGAGTACCAGACCGACCAGGGCAATCGCCGCTGCCAACCGATGCTGTTTCATGCTTATTCCTTGTTGATGCGCCAAAAGGGCAAACGTGTAAAGCCGCGAGCTTATCAGGCTGCCGCGATCAATGGCTACCGGCATCAGAGGGGCGAAACACCGATAAGTTCAGGTATCCCAACGGTTTTCCGCCGCAGTGCAGGACCGTTCAGTCGCAGTTCAGTTTGGCTGACGCTAGACCCCGAGCCAGTACAACAGCCCTGCAAGGGTCACCAGCGAGCCGAGCGTCGAATACAGAATTGCGCGCGAGATCACGCCCGCTTCCCGTTCGTAGTATTCGGCGAGCATGAATGGTCCGGTCCCGGTCGGCAGCGCGCTGAGCAACACGGCCGACTGCGCCCAGACCGTCGGCAGGTTGAACACCTTGAAGGCCAGCACGCCGGTGATCAATGGCTGGCCAATCAGTTTGATCCACACCAGCGGCCAGGCACCTCCTTTGGGCGCAGTCTGTTTCTGGGCAAGGAACAGCCCCAGTGAAATCAGCGCACACGGCGTGGTAGCGGCGGCCAGCATGTCGAGAAAGTGCATGACCGGCTCGGCCAGCCCAAGCCCGGTCGCCGCCCAGCACCCGCCCAGGATCGGCGTGATCACCAGCGGATTTTTCGCCAGCGCCTTGAGGACCGTCAACACGGCCCGCCCAACGTGCCGCTCCTGCTGCAGGCCGATCTCGATGCACACCACGGCAACGGCAAACAGCACGCACACCACGATCAACGAGGAGATCAACGCGGGTTCGAGCCCGGCCTGGCCGAAAACCAGCAGGCACAACGGGATACCGATATAGCCGGTATTGGCGTACCCGGCGGTCAGCCCGTCCATGCTGGCGGCCACCAGCGTCTGGCGTTTCATCAAACGCCAGATCAGCGTGGCGGCGAACACGGCCAGCGACCCTGCGCCAAAGCTGACGATGAAGCCCGGCTGCCAGATCTGGTCCCAGGTGGTGGTCGCGGTCACCTTGAACAGCAGCGCCGGCAGGCAGAGCCAGACCACCATGCGGTTGATCTCGGAAGCCGCCCGCTCACCCAGCCTGTTCGTTTTTCGACAGATGTAGCCCACCAGAATCAAGGCGAAGATGGGGAGTACCACAGCGAGAACAGTGTGCATGGGCGATGCCGCGATCTGGGAAAACGCCAAAGCTTACGGCCGACCGGCTGCAGAGTCCAAGGCCAGAGCCTTGCGAGGAGAAAAGAGGGGGAATTTACAGGGATCAGAAAGCAAGAAAGCGACCCTAAGGTCGCTTTCTTGTTCGCATCAAGGAGTTCAAGGGCCTTGATGCTTGAATATGGCGCAGCGGACGGGACTCGAACCCGCGACCCCCGGCGTGACAGGCCGGTATTCTAACCGACTGAACTACCGCTGCGCGTAACACCTGAAGTGAGTATGGTGGGTGATGACGGGATCGAACCGCCGACCCGCTGCTTGTAAGGCAGCTGCTCTCCCAGCTGAGCTAATCACCCTTCACTCTCGGTGTGGCGCGCATTCTACGGAGCGACCTGTAGTCTGGCAAGCACTTTTTCAAATAATTTTTATAATCGTCTCAAAGGCTTAGCGCAGGGTTGGCCGCAAGGCCGGAGGAGCGAATAATGCCCCCCTTTTTGTGCAAAGAGAGATTCGCCTCATGTGGTTCAAAAACCTGCTTGTCTATCGCCTGACCCAGGACCTGCCGTTTGACGCCGAGGCTCTGGAAACCGCATTGGCAACCAAACCGGCGCGGGCATGTGCCAGCCAGGAGCTGACCACTTACGGTTTCGTCGCCCCCTTCGGCAAAGGCGAAGACGCGCCGCTGGTACACGTCAGCGGCGACTTTCTGCTGATTGCCGCGCGCAAGGAAGAACGCATTCTGCCCGGCAGCGTGGTGCGTGACGCTGTAAAGGAAAAGGTCGAAGAGATCGAAGCCGAGCAGATGCGCAAGGTCTATAAAAAGGAACGCGACCAGATCAAGGACGAGATCATTCAGGCCTTCCTGCCGCGCGCCTTTATCCGTCGCTCGCAGACCTTCGCTGCCATCGCGCCCAAGCAAGGCCTGATTCTGGTCAACTCGGCGAGCCCCAAGCGTGCCGAGGATCTGCTCTCGACGCTGCGTGAAGTCATCGGCTCGCTGCCAGTGCGTCCGCTGAATGTGAAGACCGCGCCGACTGCCGTGATGACCGAGTGGGTCACCTCGCAGAAAGCCGCAGACAACTTCTTCGTGCTCGACGAGTGCGAGCTGCGTGACACCCACGAAGACGGCGGGATCGTGCGTTGCAAACGTCAGGACCTGACCAGCGACGAAATCCAGCTGCACCTGAGCACCGGCAAAGTGGTTACCCAGCTGTCTCTGGCGTGGCAGGACAAGCTGTCGTTCGTGCTGGACGACAAGCTGGTGGTCAAGCGCCTGAAGTTCGAAGAACTGCTGCAGGATCAGGCCGAAGAAGACGGCGGCGAAGAGGCGCTGGGCCAACTGGACGCCAGCTTCACCCTGATGATGCTGACCTTTGGCGAGTTTCTGCCGGAGCTGTTCGACGCGCTGGGTGGCGAGGACATTCCGCAGGGGATCTGACCTGTGCCCAGGCGCTGGAGCGACGACTGAGCCGCCTGCACAGGCGGCATTGCTGAATTACATACATAAGAAGAAGGAACCACCATGCGCGCCCTGGCAGCCTTGAGTCGTTTTGTCGGTAATACCTTTGCTTACTGGGTGCTGTTGTTCGCCGTGCTGGCGTTCCTGTTCCCGCAGGCGTTCATCGGTCTGAAAAGCTGGATCGTGCCGTTACTGGGTCTGGTGATGTTCGGCATGGGCCTGACGCTCAAGCTCGAAGACTTCTCGGAAGTGGCGCGCAATCCGTGGCGCGTTGCGCTGGGCGTGGTCGCGCATTTCGTGATCATGCCGGGCGTGGCGTGGCTGCTGTGTCAGGTCTTTCACCTGCCGGCAGAGATTGCGGTCGGCGTGATTCTGGTCGGTTGCTGCCCAAGCGGTACCTCGTCCAACGTCATGGCGTGGCTGGCCAAGGGCGATCTGGCGCTGGCGGTTGCCATCGCTGCGGTCACCACCCTGCTCGCCCCGCTGCTGACGCCGACCCTCATCTGGTTCCTGGCCTCGGCCTGGCTGCCGGTGTCCTTCATGGATATGTTCTGGTCGATTCTGCAGTTGGTGATGCTGCCTATCGTGCTCGGCGTTCTGGCGCAGCGTCTGCTGGGTGCGAAGGTCAGCTACGCGGTAGACGTACTGCCGCTGGTGTCGGTGGTGAGCATCGTGATGATCGTCTGCGCCGTGGTCGCTGCAAGCCAAGGCAAGATCGCTGAATCGGGTCTGCTGATCATGGCGGTGGTGATCCTGCACAACTCTTTTGGATTCCTGTTGGGCTACTTCACCGCCAAGCTGTTCAAGCTGCCGCTGCCACAGCGCAAGTCTCTGGCACTGGAAGTCGGCATGCAGAACTCCGGCCTCGGCGCCGCGCTGGCCAGCGCGCACTTCTCGCCGCTTGCGGCAGTGCCAAGCGCACTGTTCAGCGTCTGGCACAATATTTCGGGAGCGTTGCTGTCGACGTATTTCAGGAAGATGCCGGAAGAGAACGTCCAGACGCGCGTTGCCGAATAACGCCTGCACTGTAAAACGGGCGGTACTCTTGTGAGAGGGAGCGTCCGCTCGCGACAGCGGTGACGAATAGTGACACCGCCGTCGCGGGCAAGCGCGCTCCTACAGCTTGAGGTTTTACCGCCCTTCTCCGCGCAACGCCTTCACCTGCTCCCGCACCTCCACCGGTGCTGCGGCATCAGCCGTAATGGCCGGGCCTGCGAC
>JARDZH010000088.1 GCA_029240955.1 Pseudomonas sp.
CCCTTCGAGCGGCAGATGGATGACATCCTCGCTCTCATCGTGTGCCTTGGGCAGGTTCAGGCTGATCCAGAATTCCGAGCCTTGCCCCGGCGTGCTTTCGACACCGATCTCGCCGCCCATCTGCTCGACCAGACGCTTGGAAATCACCAGCCCGAGCCCGGTGCCGCCCGGCTGACGCGCGAGTGAGTTGTCCGCCTGACTGAACGCTTGGAACAGCGCACGCACATCCTGAGTAGAAAGCCCGATGCCGGTGTCCTGCACGCTGATGCGCAGTTGCGCGTAATCCTTGGTCTCGTCCTCCAGCATGGCCCGAGCGACGATGGTGCCCTGGCGGGTGAACTTGATGGCGTTGCTGACCAGATTGGTCAGAATCTGCTTGAGCCGCAGCGGGTCGCCGATCAGCGCCAGTGGCGTGTCGCGATACACCAGGCTGACCAGCTCCAGCTGCTTGGCATGGGCGGCGGGGGCCAGAATCGTCAGGGTGTCCTGCAACAGATCGCGCAGGTTGAACGGAATGCTGTCGAGCACCAGCTTGCCAGCCTCGATCTTCGAGAAGTCGAGAATCTCGTTGATGATGCTCAACAGGCTGTCGGCGGACTTCTCGATAGTGTTCAAGTAATCGAGCTGGCGCGGTGACAGTTCGCTTTTCTGCAACAAGTGAGTGAAGCCGAGGATGCCGTTCAACGGCGTGCGGATTTCATGGCTCATGTTGGCCAGGAACTCGGACTTGATGCGACTGGCTTCCAGCGCTTCCTTGCGTGCCATGTCCAGCTCGATGTTCTGGATTTCGATGGTTTCCAGATTCTGCCGCACGTCTTCGGTGGCCTGATCGATGCTCAGTTGCAGTTCTTCCTGGGCATTCTGCAACGAAGCCGCCATGCGGTTGATCCCGGACGCCAGTTCATCCAGTTCGCGGCTGCCAAGCGGCGGCAGCCGGGTCGCCAGATTGCCGTCCTTGAGCTGCGACACCGCTTGCCGGATGCGGCTCAGCGGCTCGTTGATCGTGCGGCTCATGCGTATCGCAAGAATGGCCGTCAACAGCAGGCCGGTGGCGATCAGCAGCAGGCTGGCGAACAGGCTCCGATAGCCGCGCAGCAAGGTGCCGTTGTGGGAAATCTCCAGATCCACCCAGCCCAGCAGCACATTGGCTTCGTCGGCCACGATCGGCCCGGTCAGGTGGCGTTGATGGCCGAACACCGGCAGCAAATAGCGCGTGGCATCGTTGCCCGAACTGCTGAGCAGCTGCGACCCGCTGCCGATCGGCGACGGGCTGATCATGCTCGGCCCGGCGTGGGCGAGCATGCTGCGGTCGATATCCAGAAACGAGACGGCACGTACGTCCGACTGTTCCAGTGTCTGCGACGCAATGCGGCTGAGCAGCACCCGGTCTTTTTTGCCCAGCGATGCGGCCGACAGCGGGGCCAGTTCCTGCGCGATCATTTCCCCGCGCTGAAACAGCTGGCCCTGCAACTCGCACAGCTGCGTCCAGGTGAAATAACTACCCAGCACCAGCGCCATCAGGCTGGCGGGAAGAATGGTCAGCAGCAGTACGCGGCCTTTAATGCCCAGCTTGTTCAGCACGCTTTGTCTCCTGGAACCCAAGCCTTATGGTCCCAGGCAGACTGCGCCGCTGGCCACATATAAGAGTAGGCCGCAGTTTAGCCATTCCTGGCAAACAAATGGACATTGCGCCGCTTATGCTCTTTGGGCATAAGTCGCGCACTTTGCGTGATATGGGCTGGCGGCGTTTGCCGGTATGATAGGCGCCCCCGCAGACTGGATCGCGAATACGCCATGACCCTGCAGTATCCGACAATTGCCGATTGCATCGGCAACACCCCGCTCGTGCGCCTGCAGCGCATGGGTGGAGACACCAGCAATACTCTCCTGCTCAAGCTCGAAGGTAACAATCCGGCCGGCTCGGTGAAGGACCGCCCGGCGCTGTCGATGATCCTGCGTGCCGAAGCACGCGGTCAGATCCTGCCCGGCGATACGCTGATCGAAGCGACCTCGGGCAACACCGGCATTGCGCTGGCGATGGTCGCTGCGATCAAGGGCTACCGCATGATTCTGATCATGCCCGACAACTCCAGCGCCGAACGCAAGGCGGCGATGACCGCTTATGGCGCCGAGCTGATTCTGGTCAGCAAGGAAGAGGGCATGGAAGGTGCCCGCGATCTGGCCGAGCGCATGCAGGCCGAAGGCCGTGGCAAGGTGCTCGACCAGTTCGCCAACGGGGACAACCCCGAAGCGCACTACGGTTCGACCGGCCCGGAAATCTGGCAGCAGACCGGCGGCAGCATCACGCACTTCGTCAGCTCCATGGGCACCACCGGCACCATCATGGGCACGTCGCGCTATCTGAAAGAACAGAACCCCAACGTGCAGATCGTCGGTCTGCAGCCGATGGAAGGCGCCTCGATTCCCGGCATCCGTCGCTGGCCGCACGAATATTTGCCGCGTATCTATCAGGCCGACCGCGTCGACCGCATTCTGGACATGGGCCAGACCGAAGCCGAAGACACCATGCGCCGTCTGGCCCGCGAAGAAGGCATCTTCTGCGGCGTGTCCTCGGGCGGTTCGGTGGCCGGCATGTTGCGCCTGTCCCGTGAAGTCGAGAACGCGGTCATCGTGGCCATCATCTGTGACCGAGGCGACCGCTACCTGTCGACCGGCGTTTACGACGCGCCCAACTGATGGCCAAGCACGAAAGAGGGCTGCGCTTCCAGCCTGCCGGAGGCGTGAAGAGCGCCCAGATTCCGACCGGCAAGAAGCAGCGCCTGACGATCGAGCGGCTGTCCAACGACGGCCGCGGCATTGCCTTTTTCGAGGGCAAGACCTGGTTCGTGGCCGGCGCACTGGCCGGCGAAGAGGTCGAAGCGCGGGTGCTGAACGCTCGCGGCAAAGTGGTGGAGGCCCGCGCCGAACGGATCCTGCAGACCAGCGCCATGCGCCGGCCAGCGGCCTGCATGCACTTTGGCCGCTGCGGTGGCTGCAGCGTGCAGCACATGCCCCATGACGAACAGCTTGCACTCAAACAGCGCATGCTGGCGGATCAATTGCTGCGGGTCGCGAACGTCGAACCCGAGCAATGGGCTGCCCCGCTGACCGGTCCCGAACTGGGTTACCGCCGTCGCGCGCGGGTGGCGGTGCGCTGGGACGCCAAGGCTAAAAAGCTGGAAGTGGGCTTCCGCGCCATCGCCAGTCAGGACATCGTCGGCATCGAAGAGTGTCCGGTGCTGGTACAGCCCTTGCAACCGATCATGGAAGCGCTGCCCGGCATGCTGAAAACCTTCAGCAAGCCGCAGGTGCTCGGTCATGTCGAGTTGTTCCGCGGCACATCGACCGCAGTGCTGGTGCGTCATACCGCAGCGCTGGCCGATGCGGACCTGACATTGCTGCAGGCTTTCTGCAGCGTGCATCAGGCGCAGCTCTGGCTGCAGGGCGAAGGCGAGCCGCAACCGGCGGACCTGACGCAGACGCTGGGCTATCGTCTGGAACCCTGGGATCTGGAGCTGGCCTGGCGTCCGGGCGATTTCATTCAGGTCAACGCGGCGGTCAACGACGCGATGATCGAGCAGGCGCTGGACTGGCTTGCACCGACGGCTGAAGAGCGGGTTATGGACCTGTTCTGTGGCCTGGGCAATTTCGCCTTGCCGCTGGCGCGGCAGGCAAAGGATGTGGTGGCAGTCGAAGGCGTTGCGACCATGGTCGAACGTGCAGCCGCCAACGCATTCAGCAATGATCTGCACAATGTACAGTTTCATCAGGCGGATCTGTCCCAGCCGCTGACCAACGCGGGCTGGGCCGTCGAAGGATTTTCTGCGGTGCTCCTGGACCCGCCGCGTGACGGCGCTTACGAGGTGGTTCGCCAGATCGCGAAGTCAGGCGCCGGACGGCTGCTTTATGTTTCATGCAACCCGGCAACTTTGGCTCGCGACACGGTCGAATTGGTCAGACAGGGCTACCGATTAAAACGCGCCGGAATACTCGACATGTTTCCTCAGACGGCGCATGTCGAGGCGATGGCTTTATTTGAAATGAGTAAGTGAGCCGCGGTTCATTGGATCGAACCGGCGGCGCAGAGGGTGCCATTGTAAATACCCTCTCAGAGGGTGTTTACAAAATAGGCGAACGAAGGCAAGACAAGGCGAAATCGCTCGAAAAAGCGGAGTTTACATTGAGTAAATGAGCATTTTGAGAGCGATTTCAACGCCGTATTGCCGAGTGCAGCCATTTTGTAAACACCCTCTCACATGGAGTCTCATTTAATCCGACCCGCCCGCGAACGCCGGTCCTTGCTTGCCCGGCAAGTGGCGTTCGCAGAGAAGGCTGGCGACTGAAGGCGCTATTCATCGCGCCGTAGGGAAAGGTAAGCAACATGGTACAGGTGAGAGCACACCAGCCGATAAACACAGACGGCAGTATCAATCTCGATGCCTGGCTCGATCATATCGTCAGCGTCGATCTGATCCTGGACCGCAAGGCCATGAAAGAGGCCTGCGAATTCGCCCGGGATGCGGAGAAGAAGGACAACGCCGGCAAGAGTCACTGGGCCGAAGGCACTTCCTGCTTCCAGACGGGGCTGGAAATCGCCGAGATCCTGGCTGACCTGAAGCTGGATCAGGACTCGCTGGTTGCAGCGGTCATTTACCGTGGCGTCCGCGAAGGGCACATCGCGCTGGCGGACGTCGAGCAGCGTTTCGGTGCCACCGTCGCCAAGCTGATCGACGGCGTGCTGCGCATGGCGGCGATCAGTGCCAGCCTCAGCCCGCGCCATTCCATGGTGCTGGGCAGTCAGGCGCAGGTGGAAAACCTGCGCAAGATGCTGGTTGCCATGGTCGATGACGTGCGCGTTGCGCTGATCAAGCTGGCCGAGCGCACCTGCGCGATTCGAGCGGTCAAGAACGCCGACGACGAAAAGCGCAACCGCGTGGCCCGTGAAGTCTTCGATATCTACGCGCCGCTGGCTCATCGTCTGGGGATCGGGCATATCAAATGGGAGCTGGAGGACTTGTCCTTCCGTTACCTGGAGCCTGAGCAATACAAACAGATTGCCAAGCTGCTGCATGAGCGCCGCCTCGATCGCGAGCGCTTCATCACCGACGTGATGTCCCAGCTCGACAACGAGCTGCAGGCCACTGGCGTCAAGGCCGACATCAGCGGCCGTGCCAAACACATCTATTCGATCTGGCGCAAAATGCAGCGCAAGGGTCTGGCGTTCAGCCAGATCTACGACGTGCGTGCGGTGCGTGTGCTGGTCCCGGAAATGCGCGACTGCTACACCGCGCTGGGCATCGTGCATACCTTGTGGCGGCACATTCCCAAAGAGTTCGACGACTACATCGCCAACCCCAAGGAAAACGGTTACCGCTCTCTGCACACGGCGGTTATCGGTCCGGAAGGCAAAGTGCTGGAAGTGCAGATTCGCACCCACGCCATGCACGAAGAGGCCGAACTGGGCGTCTGCGCCCACTGGCGCTACAAAGGCACCGACGTCAAATCCAGCTCCAACCATTACGAAGAGAAGATTTCCTGGCTGCGTCAGGTCCTCGAATGGCATGAAGAACTGGGCGATATCGGCGGCCTTGCCGAGCAGTTGCGCGTGGATATCGAACCGGATCGGGTTTACGTCTTCACGCCTGACGGCCACGCCATCGACCTGCCCAAAGGCGCCACGCCGCTGGACTTCGCGTATCGGGTGCACACCGAGATCGGCCACAACTGCCGTGGCGCGAAGATCAACGGCCGCATCGTGCCGCTCAACTACAGCCTGCAGACCGGCGAACAGGTCGAGATCATCACCAGCAAGCAGGGCACGCCCAGCCGCGACTGGCTGAACTCCAACCTGGGTTACATCACCACGTCCCGGGCGCGGGCCAAGATCGTTCACTGGTTCAAGCTCCAGGCGCGCGATCAGAACGTCGCTGCGGGCAAGAGCCTGCTGGAACGCGAGCTGGCGCGAGTGGCGCTGCCACAGGTCGACTTCGAGAAGCTGGCCGACAAAGCCAACTACAAGACGGCCGAAGACATGTTCGCGGCGCTCGGCGCGGGCGACTTGCGCCTGACGCAACTGGTGAATCTTGCCCAGCAGCAGGTCGAGCCGGACCGTCTCAACGAAGTCGAGCTGATCCCGCGCAAGGCCACGGGTTACAAGCCGGGCAAGCGTGGCGACATCCAGATTCAGGGCGTGGGCAACCTCATGACCCAGATCGCGGGTTGCTGCCAGCCGCTGCCGGGCGACGCGATTGTCGGTTACATCACCCAAGGGCGCGGCGTCACCATCCACCGTCAGGACTGCGCTTCGGTGCTGCAACTGGCCGGGCGCGAGCCGGAGCGGATCATTCAGGTCAGCTGGGGGCCGGTGCCGGTGCTCACCTATCCGGTGGACATCATCATTCGTGCCTACGACCGCTCAGGGTTGCTGCGTGACGTCACCCAGGTCCTGCTCAACGAGCGGATCAACGTTCTGGCGGTGAACACCCGCTCGAACAAGGAAGACAACACCGCGCTGATGTCGCTGACCATCGAGATTCCAGGCCTTGAAGCCCTGGGCCGGTTGCTGGGGCGGATCTCCCAACTGCCGAATATCATCGAGACCCGGCGTAACAGAACCCCATGAACATGTAGGAGCCAGCTCGCTGGCGAGATGCCGTTTCGGACGCTACATCTGTTGCGTCTGGACCGGCCTCTCGCCAGCAAGCTGGCTCCTACAGGAGCAACCCATGTACACGCTTGAAGACCTGCTGCACCTCATGACCCGGCTGCGCGATCCGCAGTCCGGCTGCCCGTGGGATCTGAAGCAGACCTACGCGACCATCGTGCCGCACACGCTCGAAGAAGCCTATGAAGTGGCGGATGCGATCGAGCGCGGCGATCTCGATCATCTGCAAGGCGAGCTTGGCGATTTGCTGTTTCAGGTGGTGTTCTACGCGCAGTTGGCGAAGGAAGAAGGGCGCTTCGAATTCGACGGCGTGGTCGACGGCATCACACGCAAGCTGTTGCGTCGCCATCCCCATGTATTTCCCACGGGCGAGCTGTACGCGCCAGCCGAGACCCCGCGTCTGACCGATGATGAGGTCAACCGCCGCTGGGACGAGATCAAGGCCGAGGA
>JARDZH010000089.1 GCA_029240955.1 Pseudomonas sp.
CAGCTTTGACTGGCGAGCCGCGCACGAAGTCACGCGGCGCTGGCGATCTGTGCAACCGGTCCGCCGCGTGACGAAAAACGGAATCTTCAAAGTTGTGGCCGGTCCACCTTACAGGCCCTAATCAACGAGGATTTGCCATGAACGATTCACGCCGTCCGTTCGATGCGCCGCAGCCTGAGCCCATCGACGACAACGAAGACCGCATGGGCTCGATGCGCGAACTGCGTTTCGATGATGACGACACTGCCCGGATCGGCGATGAGATGCCGGAGAACGAACTGGAACGTCTTCTGCCTGACTCGCGGGAAGCTGAAGCAGGCCTGACCGGCGCATCCACGGATGACCACCATCAGACCGATGATGACCTGTCGCCGGAAACGCTCATCCGTGAAGACGGAGCACGGTCTCCGGATGAAGAAGGCGAAGACTATCCGGCCGACCTGGAAGTGACCGTAGTCGATGAAGATGACATCGGCGGCGGCAACGGGCTGGACGAAGAAGAACTGGCGATCGTCGATCCGCTCGACGGCCAGCCGAATCGTCCATAACCCGGCAGACCAGTGACTATTCCAGCAGCGTGCAGGCCATGACCACCGCGTCTTCACGGCCGCCCACTGCTGGGTAGTAATCCCGCCGTCGGCCGACCTCATTGAAGCCGTAGTTTTCATAAAGCTTGTAGGCTGGGCGATTGCTGTCGCGAAGCTCCAGGAAACACTCCCGCGCATCGAGCTGATACGCGCGCTTCATCAGATGATCCAGCAACCGGAATCCAAGACCGCGGCCCTGACTCTCGGGTTTGACCGTGATGTTGAGCAGGTGCGCTTCGTCGATGATGACTTGAATCACGCCATGCCCGACCTGCTGCGAACCTTCGAACATCAGCCAGATTTCATAAGACTTGAGCCCATCGAGAAAGATGCCGCGCGTCCAGGGATGGCTGAAGGCTGCATATTCGATCTTCAGGACCGCGTCGATATCCGCTTCGGTCATGCGGCGGAATGTGATCAGGTCACTCATCGTTGGGTTTCCAGCGCGTCATGAGCCGACGCATGGCTTGCCAGACACTGGCTTTGCGTTGCGGCTCGTCCATCAGCAGTTCAAGGCCTGGCAAAGCCCAGGCCGTACCCAGCCCGTCGACCTGCACTTCAAGGTTGTAGGCCTCGGCGTCAGCCTCGGCAGCAAAACGCAGTGCAGGCAAGCCGATCAGCCACAGACATGCACAGGGTTCCTCTTCGAACCGGGCGGCCAGAAAGCCTTGTACGAAGTCTCTCGCGGCTTCCGGCCCCTGATCCATGTTCCCCCGCACCAACAGCGGCCAGCGCACCGGCTCGCCGATGATCTGCGGACTGTCGGGAAGGCCAGCGGCGCGCAGCATGTCCTTGAGCAACAAGTACGACGGATCGCGGCTCTGAAACGGCTGGCCGGTGGATAACTCCACGAGCAACAGGCAGCGCCCGGCGCGCAACAGCTGCAGAGAAAAGCGCGGCGGTGGCACGACCGGCGCCTTGGGTGTTGCAGGCTCTGTGTCTTCGACGGCGACGGGGGTTTGCGCACGGGCGGTGACTGACGGGCGCGGAACCTCGATCTTCGGTCGCTCGACCTGGCGTGCGCGCGGCACAACGTCAGCAGTCATCGGCTGCACGGGCTCGGCCTGGCTCGGCGCGGCAACGGGCTGCGCTTCGACGGGCGCCGGCAGCGGTGCCAGCAATTCCGGGCGAGACGGCGCCGCAAAAGGCAGTTCGGTGCGCGGCAACCAGCTGACGACCTGCATCGAAGTCAGATAGGCGCGGCGACGGGACTCGTTGAGCAAGGGTCGACCACTTGGGGATAAGTTAAACGCGCAATTCTAGGCGCTCTGCCGGCAGCCGTCGAGCAGCGATCCCCAACGGCGAACGCCGCATCGGCTGTTACAAGCTTTCACACCGGATAGCGCCGGGAGGTGAAATCTTGCGGGGTTGATGCAGTACAATCGCCGCCTTTCACTTGCCAACAGTCGGCCTAACAATGATCGAACCCAAGCGCGTCCTGCGCGCCCTTGCCGAGCACTGGGCGTTACTCGAGCCTTTGTGCGAACACTTCGACCAGGGCACCCTGAGCCTCAGCGAACTGCGTCAGCAATTGGCCGTTCAGCAGCAGGAAAGCACCCCGCAAGACATCACCCATCTGCTGGACGTCTGGATACGCCTGGATATTCTGGTGCCCGTCGCCAAGAGCCCCAACCGCTTCGAGCTGAACGCCCAGATTCACGACTTTCTGTCTTACCTGCGTCGCGAACACCGGCTCGGGCTGTGTCTGGAAATCGAAGCTTATCTGCGGCATCTGGAGCGGCTGGCGGGGTACATTCAGGACGCGTTCGACATCCGTGATGCCAACGACCTCGCCCGTCAGTTGAGGCTGCTGGACATGCGCGTACGCGACGTCCTCAAGAAGCTGGCCAACGACGAGCAGGCACTGGTGGCAGTGGCCGATCGCGCCAAGACCAGCGACCGGCAGATACCACTGCGTCAGCGCTATGCCGAAGTGCTGGCGACCTGGGACGAATATGTCGAGCCGATGATCCAGTTGGTGAACGCCGATGGCGCCTTCGAGCAAGGCGTGCGCAAGGTCGAAAATGTTCTGTTGCGCCTGCTGACCGAGCAGCAACGTCTGGGCCATCTGGTCGATGACGACATGCTGCTGCGCACCCATGCGCGCATTCTGGAAATGCAGACCAGCGCCCAGCTCACCCTGCGCCATGCGCGTGAACTGCTGCTGCCGTTGCGCGAGGAAGCGCGGCGTCACAACGCAGTTACCCGCGGCGCCGCACTGGCGTTGTCGGCTATCCGTCGAAAAGGTCTGGACGCCGTGCCGCAAGCTGCAATGCCACTGTTCACCCGACCGCAGAGCACGTTTCTCGGCAACGCGAGTCAGGTCGAAGCTTATGTGTATGCCTTGGCGCGGTTCGAGCCCAAGCCGGCGAAATTTCCCAAGGCCAGTAGCACCCGCAAGGGCGAACCGCCTCGCGCGCCGCGTACGGTCAAGGAAATGCTCGATCGGTGCGAGCAGGCGCTGCCGCTGCCAGACCTGATGGTCTGGTTGCTGGATCAGGAGCCGAACGGCGAAACCGAAGAGTTGCTGTACTGGTTCTCGCGCTTGTCACGCGATAAACGCTTCGCCCGCGAGCGCCTCGAACGCCGCGAATATTTCACCCGGGAGCACCGCGTCAGCCTGCGCTCCTTTGCCCTGCTCGCCGGAAAGGACGAGCAGCCAGAGAATTCCGAGAGCACTGTTCATGCATCTTGATCTATCTGAAATGTCCCAGCTGGCGCCGATCTTCCGCGAGCTGTTCAAGGGCTATCACATCAGCCGTCGCGACCCGGAACTGTACGCACAGCTTTCCAACTTCCAGGATCAATACCGGACGCTGTTCAAGGCGCTCGGCTTCGAGCTGGTCTGCGATACCCGCGGTTTCTATTATTTCGTACCCGAGCTTGCCACCGCACAGGTCAACAAGACCGCACAGCGACTGGCGCTGTTCACCTTCATTCTGGTCGAGCATCTGGCCGATCAGGGTCGCGACCCCATCGCTGTGCTGGACGGCGGCAGCCTCGGTCGTGACGAGTTACCCTCGATGCTGGAAAAGTACCGCGACCTGTTTCTTCAGGCTGAGGTGCAGACGCAGGAAGAGCTGGAAGAGAAGATCATGCGCCGCATGACCCAGCTGGGCTTCGCGAGCGAGGAACTGGGTGTCTACCGCTTCCTGCCGCCGATGCATCGTTTCCTGGATGTGTGCTTGTCGGTCCAACAGGACCGCGATCTGGCTGCCAGCCTGCACAGCGCGTTGCCATTGCCTACGCCGATACTCATTGATGACGACAGCGATGAAAAACTGTTGGAAACCGATGATCCGCTGGATCTGGACGAATTTGGCGTCACCGTGGAAGAAACCGAGGAAGAAGCGATGGCCCGCGCCATTGCCGAAGAGCAGGAGATGAACGCATGAGCCAGGAACGCTATGGCATCCGCCGTTTCGCTCTGTTGAATACTGCCGGTTACAGCCTGGGACTGTTCCCGCTGGAAAATCCGTTGTCGGTCTACGGTGCGAACAACTTGGGCAAGAGTGCCTCGATCAACGCGCTGCAGTTTCCGATTCTGGCCCGCATGTCGGACATGAGTTTCGGTAAGTACAGCCTTGAACAGTCGCGCCGGTTCTACTTTGCGTCGGATACCAGCTATATCCTGGTGGAAGTCTCACTGCCCCACGGCCCGCATGTCATAGGCGTGGTCGGGCGGGGTCCGGGTGGCGGCTTTGGTCACCAGTTCTTCGCCTACGCCGGCGAGCTGGATCTGGCTCACTATCAGAAAGACGATACCTGCCTGCGTCAGAAAGAGTTGTTCAGCAATCTGGAAAGTCAGGGGCTCAAAGCCTACGAACTCAAGCCCGACGAACTGCGGCGCCTGCTGGTCGGCGGCCATACCTCAATCCCGCTGGATCTGACCCTGATTCCGCTGCGCTCCACCAGCGAGCAGAGCCTCAAGACCTTCCGTGCCTTGTTCATCAACCTGCTGCACATGCGCGAGATCACTGCTGCCAAGCTCAAGCAGTTGTTTCTCGATGCTTTCGAACACAGCCTGCGTTCCGGCAGTGTCGACTACATTGCGGCATGCGAAGAGGCGTTCCGCGACGTGCGCCGCATGGAGCAGGATTACAACTCTCTGGTGCTGGCAGGGCCTCTGGTCGAAGCGCTGGCGTCCGGCGTCAAGCAGCGCGATATTTTGCGGGGCAAACTTCACCGCCTTTCGCCGCTGCTCGACTCGCTGCTGGGCAGCTGGTCCGATTACTCGGGCGCGCGCAAGGAAGAACTGGTCATTCAGGCCGAGCATTACCGTGCTCAGCAGGATGTCATGCAGAACGACCAGCGCAACAGCACCCAGGAGCTGATGCGACTGGAGCGCGAAATCAGCAGCGTCCAGCGCTGGCTCGGCGAGCTGTCGGTGTTGAAGAATCGCTTCGCACTGGTGGACGACGTCAGGGTTCTTGAGCAACAGCTGCTTGCTGCCAAAGATGCGCACGACGAGCTCGCTGGCGCGCTGGCCCAGTCGCGGCAATTCACTGCGGAAGATCTGGAAGAGCGTTTGCGCGATCTGGAGAAACGACTCAAGTCGGTCAAGCAACAGCTCGATCATGCGGACAACAACAGTTATGCCCGCTTGCGGGAAGAGTTCTCGCAGCCGGACGTCGAGCGCTTGATGCGTCTGTTCAACGGCGCGCTGTTCAGCCTGCCATTGGGCGAGCAAGGCATCGCGCTGGATGATGGCGACGCGTGGGTCAAATCGTTGGAAGCCATTCTGGACGGCTTCAAAGGCGAGCAGTTTCAGGTTCCGGGTTTGTCCATCAATCTGGCGAACATCGAGCCCCCTGCCCTGCAGGCGTTGGCCGATCGCGCTGCATTGCGTGATCAGAAAGATCGTCTGGAAAAAGAACTCAAGCAGCTCAAGACCCAACAGGCCGTCGCGGCGGACCGCGCTGCCGGCAAGAGCCAGACCGAGGCGTTGTATCAGCAGGTGCTGGACGCGCAGAAAGCGCTGGAAGATTTCCGTCGCTGCCAGACACTGGCCGCTGAAGAGCCAGGCAAACTCGAAGAGCTGGCACACATGGAAGCCGCGCAGGACGAGTTGAAGCGCTCCAGTGATGCATTCACCGAACGCGTTCAACAATTGTCCGCCAAGCTTCAGTTGGTGGCGCGGCAGATCGGCGACCTGGAATCCAAACAGCGCACGCTCGATGACGCATTGCGTCGCCGCCAGTTGCTGCCTGCGGATATGCCGTTCGGAACACCGTTCATGGACCCGGTCGACGACTCGATGGAGAACCTGCTTCCGCTGCTCAACGACTACCAGGACAGCTGGCAGGCGCTGTTGCGTAGCGACGGGCAGATCGAAGCCTTGTACGCACAGGTTCGTCTGAAAGGTGTGGCCAAGTTCGACAGCGAAGATGATGTCGAGCGTCGTCTGCAGTTGCTGATCAATGCGTATGCTCACCGTACCGATGAAGCGCTGACCTTGGGCAAGGCTCGTCGCGCTGCCGTGACTGACATTGCGCGTACGCTACGTAACATTCGCAGCGACTACGACAGCCTTGAGCACCAACTGGCGCTGTTCAACCGCGAGATCAACAAGCGTCAGGTTTCCAACCTGGCCAGCTTCCGCATTGTGCTCGCGCCAAACAAAGAAGCGCTCAAGCACATCGACCAGATTATCCACAGTGCCGGCCAGTATGAAGAAGGCGAAACACTGTCGGTCTTCGATCTGAGCCAGAGCGCGGAGCAGGACAACAAGAACGAAGAAGCCAAGGAATATCTGGCACGACTGGTTGCGGCCAATCACAACCAGCTTGGTTTGAAAGACCTGTTCGAATTGGCGTTCGAAATCATCAAGGTGAATGGTCAGCCGGTCATCCACACCGACATCGACGGTGCGGCTTCCAACGGGACGACCATGACCATCAAGGCGCTGACCAACATGTATCTGTTGCTGCACTTGATGGATCGCGATCAGGCGGGCCGAGTGCGACTGCCTTACTACCTTGATGAAGCGGCAGACATCGACGAGAAGAACCAGTCGGCTCTGCTGGAGACCAGCCTGCAACTTGGGTTTGTACCTATCCTGGCGAGCGTAAAGCCGCAGGTGTCCGCACACGTTGCGATCGATCTGGAAGGCGGTAGCGGTCCTAACGGCATCTATATCGACGAAGCGGACTGGAAGTACATCCATCGTCGCGATGACGTGAAGCCTGAGGTTGTGGCTGTCGAAGAGGAAGCGATTGCTGAGTAAGCTGATCTGAAACGTAAAAAGGCCGCATGAGCATGCGGCCTTTTTTGTGGGTCTGATTCGAGCGTAGCGTTGGAAAACAGAACCCTGTGTGACGGCCTGGTTCCGAACGCCAGAAAGACAAAACCCCTGTCTGCGTGAGCAGACAGGGGTTTCGGAATGAATCTTGACGATGACCTACTCTCACATGGGGAAACCCCACACTACCATCGGCG
>JARDZH010000090.1 GCA_029240955.1 Pseudomonas sp.
CTGGTCTGTCAGAAGGACAGCTTCCTTGCCGGCGCCAAAGGTGTCTCCATTGGCATCCAGTTCCAGAAGAAGATTCTCACTGGCCTGTTCGGCGGCGAAGGTTTCGTGCTGCAGAAACTCGAAGGTGACGGCTGGGTGTTCGTTCACATGGGCGGCACGGTGCGCAAGATCGACCTGGCGCCGGGCGAAGCGCTGGACGTAGACACCGGATGTCTGGCGGCGATGACTCAGGACGTGGATTACGACATCCGTATGGTCGGCGGGATCAAGTCGATGATGTTCGGTGGTGAAGGCGCTTTCTTCGCACGCCTGACCGGTCCTGGAACCGTCTGGCTGCAAAGCCTGCCGTTCTCGCGCCTGGCAGGTCGCATGCTGGCGGCAAGTCCCGGCGGCATTGCGCGCAGCGAACGCTGAGCTGCCGGAGCATCGACCGGGCGACAAGCAATAAAAAACCCCGCCATCGCTGGCGGGGTTTTTCATGGGTACCGTTCGGGTTTAACCGATCGAAACACCGTGGGCTTCAGCCAGTGGCTTGAGGCCGCCGGCGAAGCCTTGGCCGATGGCCTTGAACTTGAACTCTTCACCGTGGCGATACAGCTCGCCAAAGATCATCGCAGTTTCGGTCGAGGCGTCTTCCGACAGGTCGTAACGCGCGATTTCCTTGCCATCGGTTTTGTTCAGAACGCGAATGTAAGCGTTCGCAACCTGACCGAAGCTCTGCTTGCGCTCGTCAGCCGAGTGGATGGTGACGGCGAAAACCAGCTTTTTGACAGCTGCAGCCAGACCGGTCAGCTTGACGGTGACCGACTCATCGTCGCCTTCGCCCGCGCCGGAACGGTTGTCGCCCAAGTGCTCGACCGAACCGTCGGCCGATTTCTTGTTGTTGTAGAAAATGAAGCCGCTGTCGTCCAGAACCTTGCCGTTTTCACCCACGATGAAAATGGAAGCATCCAGGTCGAACTCTGTGCCGTCGGTAACGCGTGGGTCCCAACCCAGGCCGACAGTGATTTCTGTCAGACCAGGCGCTTCTTTGGACAGGGAAACGTTGCCGCCTTTACTCAGACTTACAGCCATGTTCGTAATCCTTCTAGAAATTGGGTGGGGTATGAATCAGAAATTCATACCGTGAGCGTTGGCGACAGCCTTGAGGCCGCCCGCGTAACCTTGGCCTACCGCGCGGAATTTCCACTCGCCGGCATTGCGATACAGCTCGGCGAAGATCATCGCGGTTTCGGTCGAGGCATCTTCCGCCAAGTCGTAACGCACGATTTCCGAACCGGACTTCTCGTTCACTACACGAATGAACGAACCGCCTACCTGACCGAAGTTCTGCTTACGGGCGTCGGCTTCGTGGATGGTCACGACGAATACGACTTTTTCAACGTCCGCAGGGACACGGGTCAGATCGACCTTGACCACTTCGTCATCGCCGTCACCGGCTCCGGTGCGGTTGTCGCCGGCATGCTCGACGGAACCGTCGGCGCTCTTGAGCTGGTTGTAGAAAATGAAATCAGCTTCGCTGCGGACTTTGCCGTTGGCACCGAGCAGAAAGGCGCTGGCGTCCAGGTCGAATTCCTGGCCGTCGGTAGCACGCGGGTCCCAGCCCAGACCAATGAGTACATTGGTCAACGTCGGGTCGGTTTTCGACAGCGAAAGGTTGCCACCTTTTTGCAGAGTCAAAGCCATGTTCGGTTATCTCCTATATCCAGTGTTTACGCTTTTTCCTCAGCCGACTCTTCCTTTGCAGGGAAAAGCAGGCTGGCGACGATACCGATTACCAGAACGACAACAACGACCAGCAGACTGGTGTTGGCGCTGATGCTGTAGCCGTGGTGGAACAGGTGGTCAGTCGCGTTCAGGCCCAGCTTGATAGCGATGAAGAACAGCAGCGCGATGACCGCTTTCTCCAGGTGAACCAGGTAGCGCTTGAGTGCTTCAAGCACGAAGTACAGGGTACGCAGGCCAAGAATCGCGAACAGCATGGCCGAGAACACGATCAGAGGCTCGCGGCTCACAGCGATGATGGCTGGAACCGAGTCGAAGGCGAACAGCACGTCGGAAATCTCGGCCACAACCAGGCAGAGGAACAACGGCGTTGCGAACAGTGCGCCTTTGGCAGCCAGCGCGATGCCAGCGTTCTCAGGCTTCTTGATCTCTTGTTCCAGCACTTCGCGGCGGACGAAGAAGTGGTGACCGTGCAGTTTTGGCCATACCGGGAACAGTTTCTTGGCGAAGCGATACGCCATGTGCTGGGAGTAGTCGATCTCTTCGTCGTCGTCATCGCCGGCGCGCAGCATCATGATGGCGGTCCAGGCAACGATGATCGCGAAAACGACCTCGACCCATGGGCCCAGGGCCAACAGACCCGTACCGATAGCCACGAAGATGCCGCGGAACACGATGGCACCGATGATGCCCCAGTACAGAACGCGGTGGCGCAAGCCGTCCGGGATCTTGAACCAGGTAAACAACGCCATGAACACGAACAGGTTGTCGACGCTCAGCACTTTCTCAAGGGCATAACCGGTCACGAACAGCGTGGCGACTTCCGAACCGTGCTGTACGTACAGAAAACCTGCGAAGGCCAGCGAAATCGCAACCCAGAAGATCGACCAGGCCGACGCCTGTGCGAGAGTGATCGGCTTGTTTCCACGATGCGAGAACATGTCGATGGCCATGGCCACGACAGCAAGGCCGATGAAGACGGCCATCGTGAGTGGAGGGAAGCCAATAGCGGTGCTTTCCATTTAACTGCGTTCCTCAGGGGATAAAAGTTACAGGTCGAAATCGGCTGGGTTCAGGCCCAGTTCCCGGCAGATCGTACGGCACACTTCGCGCTCTTTCTCGTCGAAGCTACCGTCTGCGCCGCCGATGGCACAGCAAACGCGTACCAACAGACGGGACGCATCTTCTTTTTTCTTGATCTTGCCGATGGTTTTCAGCGCTTCGGCACGGCCGATTTCCACGTCGAAATCGAACTTGGCGCAAGCGTCCTGAAAAGCCTGAATGACGTCTTTCATGTCGAAGACTTTCAGCTCTTGAGAGTTCTGAATGAATCCGGCCATCTTCTGTTTTTCACTGGAGCTGATATCGCCATCTGCGGCAGATACCAGGGCACAGCCCGAGACCACGGCGTCCATGAACTCACGGTTCTTGAACTTGGAGACTTCCGAAGCCAGCTTGTCGCGGGCAGCCGTAGCGTTTGTTTTCAGCCAGTCCAGCATTTCATTCCCCTATGAGGCGGCAAGGCCGGCCCCAGACAATATCATCGTTGTTTACTTGGATCCGGCTGCCCAGCGCATGCCCCAGCCGTAGGCCTTGTCCATGTTGCTGTGACCGTTGTGGAAGTCCACCCGGCGCGTCACTTTGACCGCTCCGTTGTCGTTCTCCAGCAAGGCGATCGCACACATGCCCTGGCGTCCGCCCTCTTCGTTGAGGCGTACCTCGATAGGCGGCTGGCCCGGCGCGTGGATGGTGACCACGCCATCGGTTTCCTTCCAGTTCGGAGCGCCTTCGTAAATAAAGGCGTAAACCAGAATCCGCCGAATCTTGCTCCAGTGAGCGCCATTGATATGCAGCCACTCTCCGTCGCTGACGGAGCCGGTACGGTCATCACCCATCAGCTTGATGAACGGCTCGGTATTGAGCGATCCGAAGGAGTTGCCAAGCGCCTGGACCGCGCCTTTGTAACCGTCCTGCAACTCGAACAGGCAGCCTACATCAAGGTCGATGGCATTGCTCTTCTTCATCGAGAAGAAGCCGCCGCCCTTGCTCTCGCTGCGACGGTTCCAGTTCAGGTTGACCCGGATCTCGCCGAAACCTGCGCTGGTCTTCTCGAGGCTAACCGAGGCGCGAGTCTTGTCGAGCGTGATCTTGCTCAGACTGACCGTCGATTTCGGTGCTGGCGCAGGTGCAGGCGGTGGTGTCGGCGCGGCCTGAACCGGTGCAGGTGGAGGTGCCGGTGTTGGTGCTGGTGCTGGTGCTGGTGCAGGTGTCAGGTCAGCTGGCGGTGCTGCGACTTCGACGCCGAAGTTCTTCGCCAGAGGCTCAAGGCCGCCAGCAAATCCCTGCGCTACGCATCGGAACTTCCAGGCGCCTTGCCGCAAATAGAACTCACCGAGAATCAGGGCCGTTTCTTTCATGCCCGACGTCGGTATCAGTGCCTCGATACCGCCCGTGATGGTCAACGCCAGCCGCGAAACGCTGTCGAAGCTGGCTTTGTTCTCGTAGATGGTCGCGGTCAGGGCTACTTTTTCGATGGTCGCATCCAGACGACCCGGATCCAGGCTGAACACGGCGCGGCCCGACGACGCTTCCGTCAACTGGACCGCGCCGCCGCTCACACTCTTCTGGCCGAAGAAGCACATGTCCTGATCGCCACGAACCTTACCGGTGCTGGTCAGCAGAAAGGCGGACACGTCGATGTCCGCGCCCGCGATCGGGGAGTAGCCCACCTCGACCGTCAGAGGCCCGGCGACTACCGGCGCATTGGCGCCTGGGACAAGTTGGGTCATCCGCGCACCGCTCCAATGGCCAGCTCGACCAGATCGTCTGCGGTACGGCCGTTGGTGGCTTGTCCTACTGCAGTGAAGTCCCAGCCGGCGGAGGTGCGCGACAGGTACGACATGACCACGCCTGTGTGCTGGCCTTTTTCGGAGAGGTCGAAACGGCCCAGCTCATTACGGCTGCCCAGGTCGACGATGCGGCAATAGGCGTTGGCAACTTTTTCGAAGTTCTGGCCGGTGAACGAGTTCACGGTAAACACCAGATATTTCACGGTAGCCGGCAAGCGCTCCAGGTCTACGCTGATGGTTTCGTCATCGCCCGCACCTTCGCCAGTGCGGTTGTCACCGGAATGCTGAATGGCACCGTCGCGCGATTGCAGCTGACGGAACCAGACCAGATCCAGCGGCTTCTTGTCGGCGTCGAGCATGATGCAGGATGCGTCCAGATCGATGTCGCCACCGCCGCCGCCCAGCAGTTTGCCAAAGAATCCGCTCGCTTTTTCGGGGTCCCATCCCAGGCCCATGCTGACTTTCTTGAGGCCGGTACCCGCCGTTTTCTCAAGGGAGATCGTCTGATTTTTTGCCAAGCTGAGTGCCATTTTTCGCTCCATGTGAACTGCGGAATTCGGGGGAAAGTGCTACAGCCTTACCTTGCCGGATCATCTTTGCCATCACGAATGTGTAACTTCGCGTTAATAGGGTTTTTGACCGGCCCTTTATAACCGCCTCGCCGCCATGCGGGATGGAACAAACGCCAGTGCGCGTCCTGCGCGGCGGCGAGCAGTTCATGGTCACCGCGTGTGTCGCCCCAGGCTCTTACGCGAAACTGTGTAAGCGGCCCGTACACCCCTTCGAGCCGGGCAACCTTGGAATCGCAGCGACAGTTGCTGCCTTCGATCAAGCCGGTGAGTTTGCCGTCGATTACTTCCAGGTTCGTGCCGATCAGCTCGACCTTCAAGCGATTGGCAAACGGCTGGAGGATCATCTCAGGCGATGCTGAACATAAGGTGACAATGGCGCCCTTCTCGATTTCTGCAGCAACCGACTCCAGTGCGGCAGGACGCATCAGTCGGCTCCAGTAGCGCTCGCAGAACTCTTCGGCTTTCTGCCGGACCCACTGCTCTTCAACGCCTGTAAGGAAGGCCTTGATCAGGCGGCCTTTGAGCTCATCGCGCGTCACGCGTCGCGCCAGATAGCTCAGGCTGGGCAGGACCAACCGGGCCATGCGCACGGAGAATCCGCGCTGGCCGAAAGCGAATTTGAGAAAAGGTACGAAACTGTCGTGTCGGGTCAAAGTCCCGTCGAAATCGAACACCGCCAGCAGGCGTTGTTCTACTTCGACTTCAAGATCGGGCTCAATCATTTAGCTAGCTGCCTCAGCAAGTCGAATGCTGGCATCCACGATGGAAGCGGGGGTCGGCAGGACCCCGTGCCATTTGGCGCGCTCCATGATGTGGGTAGCCCATTTATAATGCGTGGCCGGTTCACACATGGCGTCGTTGTACTTGAACACCGCAGGTGCAACGGAGTTCAAAATCATCCGGGCCGCGTTCATGTCCTCAAGACTGACGCGCAGCGCGTTCTGAATGATACCGATCTGCGACGGATGGATAGCGGTTTTCCCTACCAGACCATTCGCGATGTCCAGCGTCAACTCCTGCTGAAGGATATCGGGCGTCGCCAGTTGTTCGAATACCGGCGCTGTGAGGGCAAAACCCTGCGAGCCCATGACGCCTGCCAGC
This sequence comes from Pseudomonas sp., assembly GCA_029240955.1. Next base: position 6,248 of record JARDZH010000090.1, read on the forward strand.
ATCGGAATAACATAGCCCATTGGCGTACCATACAGCGTCATCGCAGGGTTGCGGCGCAACCCGAGACAACCCATCAGATCGTTGCCGCCAATTCGCAAGGCGATGATCCGCTCGTCGAGGTTGGCCTTCAACGCCTGACCCAGCTCGACCATGGCCGTCGGGTTGAATACCTCCGGGGTCTCCAGCGTCGGCATCAACGCCAGCTTTGGGTTGGTGACCGCATTTTCCCAGCTCGCCAGGCTTGCGAGCGAGAGTTTGGGCACCACGAATCCATCAACGTGGCTCATCAGCGACCAGTCGTTGAGGATCGCGGCCATCTGCGCATCGCGCGGACGGACGAACAGCAGCGGCCCGTTGACCGGTCGACCGCCACGTTCATCGATGCGCGTCAGCACACTGCGCAGATTGGCGAGCGCGGTCTCGACGTCGATGAGCGCAACGGCGTCTTCCAGACAGACCACCAGGGAGCGCAGCTCCGGAATCTTGTCGGCAAACACCACGTCGAGGATATCGTCGCGGGTGGCAGGCATGTACAGCGTTGCCCCGAGTGCATACGGCGAGAGTATGGCCATTAGCTGAGACTCCGAATGATGGTGACTGCCCGATAAGGTCCCAGTGCAGATCCGGCTTCTTCTACCGGAATGCCCGCTTTTTCGGTGAGGTGCATGAGCAACTGCACATCGCTGTCGGACGTGCTGCGCACGAGAACGTGATCAGGCACCCGTCGCATGACGGCCCGCGTGGCTTCGGCGATGCCCGTTTTGATCCGGTTGA